>JAOUGQ010000010.1 GCA_029865515.1 Nitrospirota bacterium | reverse complement strand
GTTAAGGGGGCATCATCAAGAGAGCCAGGCTCGACAATCATAAAAAAGTTCATGGAAAAACTGCTCCAGTCTACCTGTCGAAGGCTGCTGACACGAGCTTCAAATGGAACCCCTTGAATATCCAACGTCAGCGTTGATCCCAGCGTCAGTCCCAGGTTTTTTGCAGCTTCATCTTCCACTGAGACCAACGGGAGATCGGACGGCGTCTTGATCGCATCTACGGGGGTCTGTTCCCTGGTGTCGGCCCACCAGTGTCCCTGAGTGAGGATGTTGTCTTTTGGAAGGACCTGGAATGTCGTTAACACGTATTCTCTGGTGAAATACCATTCGTTCCGTTGCCCTTTAAGTGTTTCAGGATTGATTGGTTGTCCGTTGATAGCGGTGAGACGAGATCGCACGACCGGAACCAAATCATACGGCGAGTCCGGGAAATCCTGTTTCAGCACTTGCTCGAATTGCGGATGTTGATCCGGTTGGATGTCAATGAAAAAAAAGGAGGGGGCATTGGAGGGAATTTGGTTCCCGATCAGTTCGAGGAGGGACCGTTGCACAGTGGTGAGTGTCGCCATGAGCATGACGCCAATCCCGATGGCCAGGGTCATGGCTTTGGTAAAGTTTCCCGGTCGTTGCAGATTATTCACGGCATGACGCAGTAAAAACCGTTGAGGAAACTGCACATGGCCGAGAATCCAGTATAAAATCCCGGTTCCGCCTAACAAGAGGAGAACGGCCAAAATAACGGAACCGGCAAAAAACAGGCCGAGCGTCAGGGAGTGTGCTTGCCACATGGCCAGGCTCGTTACCCCTCCCACAATGATCACGCTGACGCTGACCCGCGTCCGATCATGCCACCAACTTTGAAGTAGCATAAGCCATCGGGTTACCCAGGACCGGCTTTGAGTCATGCCCTGAGGTTGGTCCACGGCTTGGCGAAACACCAATGCCGGAGAGACATGACGGATGGCCAACAGAGGCCACAGCGAGAAGGCCAGTGTGGCTAAAATACCAAGCGTGACTCCCCGCAGAATGGGAAGGATAGAGGGGTTCATGGGCATGGTTTCTGGAATCAGTCCTTGAAGAAAAAGAGGCAATCCCCGGTGGAGTGCCACTCCGAGTATTCCACCGAGAAGGCTGCCGATTCCTCCCAAGAAAAGACTTTGCGTGAGATAGAGACGGATCACTTGGGGGGAATCCGCCCCCAGTGTTTTCAATGTGGCGATAATGGGTATCTTTTGTGTGATAAATCCCTGGATGGTGCAGGCCACCCCGATTCCACCCACCAATAAAATCGTTAATCCAATCAGGCCAAGATAGAGATTCAGTTGGTCGAGAAACCGGCGGAGTCGGGGTTGGGCATCTTTAAAGGAGCTGACCTTGACGCCTTCTCCGCTGAGGCGTCCCCGTAACTCACCCATCAGGGGTTCGAGAGAGATGGAGTCAGAAATTTTTAGACGATACCGTTCCTGAATCCGGCTTCCTGTTTTGACCAATGTGGTCGCCTCAAGCGCTTCCCGCGAAATCATGACTCTTGGGCCTAAACTAAACCCATTGGCAATGCGATCCGGTTCCTTTTTGAGCACGGCCGTGATGAGGAAGCTGGCCTGGCCGATCCGCAGCTCGCTCCCGACGGTCAGATTGAGCCGGATCAGCAAGGATTCCTGGGCAAGCGCACCAAAACACGGTGAGCGACGGCAACCCGATTGAAGAGAAGCCAGAAGTTGTTCAGCCGGATGGTGGGGTTCTCCAACCAAGCGGCCATACAGGGGATAAGCGGAATCCGTAGCTTTGAGTTCAACCAGTTGAGAGCTTTTTCCCCTGAGAAGAGTGTGGTTGTCAGGATTTTCCGCCGTCGCCATTGCCGCGAGTTCAGTCACGTGAGAGATGAGGATGCCACGGTCAGAAAGGGAGTTCAGCAGGCCCCGGCTCTTGTCGGTGATCATTCTTCGCCAGGCTAACTCTACATCGCCGCCTAACAGGGCACGGGCATCTCCCAGAATGACCTGTTCGACATTGGTGGCAAACAGGTCGACCGCCACAATCGCGCCGACGCCTAGCGCAATACAGAGAAACAAAAAGAGAAAACGAGACCAGGCGCTGGTAATTTCCCGCCAGGCCAATTTGAAGGATATGGGCATCATTTCCTTGTATCTGATAATGACAACGGATCAATCGTCTCGTTCACAATCGCCCCATCCCGCAATGTCAAAATCCGTTGTGCGCGAGCGGCCAATGATGCGTCGTGGGTGACCAGGACGAGCGTGCTGCCGTGCTGCTGATGAAGCTCCCACAGCAGATCGATGACCCTCGCGCCGGTTGTGCTATCCAGATTGCCGGTGGGTTCGTCAGCAAGCAGGAGAGGAGGCTGGATGATAAAGGCGCGGGCCAGAGCGACCCGTTGTTGTTCACCTCCCGAGAGCTGAATGGGATAATGGTGAAGGCGATGTTCCAGTCCCACGGATTGCAAAAGGGCCGTGGCTCGTGATTCCCCCGTGGAAATACCTTGCAATTCCAACGGGAGTGCGACATTTTCCAGAGCCGTCAAGGTGGGAATGAGATGAAAGGCTTGAAAAACGTAACCAATGTGTTTCCGTCGAAAGTGGGCCATTTCGGTATCGGACAAGGTTGTGATCTCGGTCTGGGCAATGCGGATGGACCCCTGTGTCGGTCGATCGAGACCAGCTAGCAAACCCAGAAGAGTCGATTTGCCGCTTCCCGATGGTCCGACAATGGCGACCACCTGGCTAGTGAAGACCTCGAAGGAAATGTCCTGTAAAATCTTTACAGATTGATTACCAGCCCGAAGCTGCATTCCGAGATGATTGACGGAAATGATGGGCTGAGAGGCTTGAGACAAGGGGGGTAGAGAAGGTGACAATGAGGAAGGAACATTCACGTCGATTACACAAACCTGCTCGGATAGTAGACAATGGTGGAATTCACCAAATCGCCAGGGTTAGCTTTATCTTATCAGCCCTCATGCTGTTCTGTCTGGGCATGTGGGGTTGTGAGGGGCAGGAGGACGCGTCCACCGTCATTCCTGAGCCGGTGAATAATGGGCCGGAAATGGTATTGTCTCAACCGCAATCCGCCGGCGATTCAAACTCAGCAGAGCCGTTGTTAAGGAAACACGAATCCATGCCTAAAATTGTGGCCTTTGGCGATAGCTTGACGGCTGGATTTGGGGTGGCACCGGACGAAACCTATCCCGCTAAACTGGCAAAACGGTTGCGTGAAAGCGGGTTTCACTATGAGGTCATCAACGCCGGCGTCAGTGGAGAAACCTCAGCCGGTGGGGTGAGACGGGTGGAGTGGGTTTTAAAAAGTCAGCCGACCGTCGTCATCTTGGAATTGGGGGTCAATGATGGGCTCCGGGGGTTACCCCTGCAAGAGACGTATACGAATCTCCACGCCATCATTAAACGTTTGAAAGCAGAAGGGGTGATGGTTATTTTGGCCGGCATGCGCATCCCGGTAAATTATGGGGAAGAGTATACGGGGGAGTTTTTTGAAATGTATAAACGGTTAGCCCAGGAATTTGCGCTACCCCTGATTCCCTTTTTATTGGATGGGGTGGCAGCACAACCCGGCTTAAATCAGCCGGATGGAGTTCATCCCACGGCGGAAGGATATACCGTTGTGGCTCAAAACGTCTGGCGCACGCTGGAACCGATTCTCCAGAAATTGTCGGGGCACAGTAGGGAGGAGACGAAACACCCCCTCCTCTGATCAGGAGAGGGTGCGAGTTGGTCTTTTGTCTTTTACTTGAAATGGCGGGGGAAATGAGCGAGAAGTTATGACTTTTTGAAGAAAATGTCATACACCCCATACGCCAAGATCACGCCGATCGTTCCATAGTAGAGTGCCGTGACACCCTCATATCCTCCACCAGGCTCATTAGCAAAAGCTGGGTTTGCGGCCAACACGAGGAAAGCACTCATAAAAGCAGTAATCCGATTCATACGAAAATCCTCACTTTCGGACAATGGAAATGATCTTACACATCTTCTACTTGTTTAGCATGGGCAGCTCATCTATGACTGAGCGGGATTGTAGTAAATTTTATTTCCGGGATGCAAGTCAAAGGTAGTATAAGTTAGGTAGATGTTTAATGCTAGTTTATAGTACGTAAATTGTAGGGAGAATCATGACCCCCATGGCAAGAGCAAGAGCTGGATAAGTTACCAGGGGATGCCATGCAGGAAGAAAACGAATATTGCCGAATTCGACCTGAGTGAAAAAGTCGAGAGACGGGTATCAGGATTCCAGTCGGGAATGTGATCCATCGCAAAAGGGGGCTTTTTTGCTGTGTTTGCATCCGCACCAAGCCACCTTCTTTTTATCTTTGATTTCCACCTCGATGGGGGAAATATCAGTTCCAGTGTGGGACCCGTCGCAAAATGGTTGGGTTTTTGATCGGCCGCATCGGCACCAATAGTAGGTGCCTGGTTCCATGTCTAAGACGTAAGGGGTTCGTTGCGGAATGATAATCGGGTCGCCCATGTTATCCTCCTTCAGATCTGCGAGACATTGGTGGTGAATAGGGTTAGCCGCAGCGGGGTTGAAGACCTTTGGGGCCCAAAGGGGTCAGCCAGAGAAAGTCGGCAATGCCGGTTTTCAATTCGGAACGAACTTCCTCTTCCTTAGAGGGATCCCATGCCTCGAGATAGATCGTGATTGATTTCACGCCGGGATGTTTCCGTTCAACTCGCTTAGGGACCGGGATCTTGAATTGGATATGGCCGCCTCCCGTGTAGCTTACTAACTGGCCCATAGTCGGGGATGTATCCTTGAGGTATTTGGTAATGATTTGGGCCATACCCTCGTCCCGGAAGATAGAGGCTTCGAAGATCCGGCGGTACACGTGTTCTGGCAAGCCGGGATGGCAGGCTTCAATTTGTTCAAAAATCAGTTTTTCATACTCTGGGTCGTCGGCCACTAATTCTCCAACAGGCCAATTTTTTATTTCGGGATCTTGCAAGGCCTCCGTTAATCCCTTGGTTGCGACCAATCGAACGAGGGAGCGGGGCGGGTTAAGGCCAAAAATCTGCAGCTGATGTGATTTCGCAAAAGTCACCAATGGCTGATAATCGGCAAAATTTCCCCCCCAATTCGTGTTCCAATGTGAATCTTTCAACAATTGTTCAGTGGTGAATCCAGGGTCCTGGATATACCGGTCCACCCCGTCTTGTCCATCCCAACTAAACATTTCCATGGCCAGAGCCGGATGACGCTGATGGGCTAGAAGGGCGTTCAGGACTTTTTGAGCGGCTTCAAGGTGTGAGGGGGTGTAGTGTTCTTCGCCGATAAAAATCACATCGGCGGCTAAGAGTCGGGGAACCAGATCTTGAAAAGAGATGGGTTGCTGTCGGGAGACATCGTATATGTGGTCGACTGCTAATGGCGTTTTGGCTTGAGATGTCGCGCATCCGGTGGCCGCGCCAAAAATAACGGCACACATGAGGAGTATCAGGACTAATGACTTCTTGTGCAAAAAGTTAGGCATGGGTATGACGAAACAAGGTGTAGCACAGTTGTCCCCTGGGAGCAATATTTCCCGGCCGATATGGTTGTTTCAGAAGACTCAGAGCGGCTAAGGTGCCTACAAAATTGGATCGGAGTTTTGTCAAAGGGAATGACACGTTATGGATGATCAGCGACTCGGATTCGCGGCCTTTCGTGAGCAAATTAAGGCCAGCCGGGAATCCTTTCCACACCACTGGGAGGCCAGCCGGAAATTGGTGGTTCCTGAAACTCTTCACACCATGCTTCCCGCCCTTATTCACCATATTCAAGAGGTCTCTCTCGATCCTATCCTTCGTGAACGGTTGATCGACGCCTTGCAACACTTTTCTCAACCAACTGGCAGCAGGGAGGGGAACCAGGTCTTAAAAGAACTCACGGGATTTCCCCCTTCAAAAGCGGTTCGCGCGCTTATGGTGTGGGGAATCTTAGCCGTGGATGATGGAGGGCAAAAACCAGAAGAGCTATCAAGTGTTCAATGTGAAGAAATTATTCGAGGTGCGTTCAATCCGTATGACGTGTTGCAGCAGACGCCAACACCTTCACTGCTAGACATTGGAGCCGGAGATTTATCATTTGAACAGGAATTAGTGGATCACTATATTTCGCAGGTACGGGCTCAACGCACCTCGCTGACCTTGCATGCATTTGATCGGTTGATGCCGGGGTCCCGTGTGGGCGGCGTCTATCACAAAAACGTGGATCGTGAGCGTTATTTACGCAACTTTTCGTCTGAAGAATTACGATTCAAATTTTGGGGAGGCATGAGCCTGGAAACATTTTTGAAGGTCAAAGGGCGGTTGTCCCGTTACACCGTCAGTACGTGCCATGCGCCGGCTAATCCCACCTTCGCCTATGAACCTGGTCGTTTGGCTCCCGACATTATTCAGGCGCACCTTCAGTCCAGCCGGGGGCAGTATCGGCAGAGTCGATATGAAGGGGAGCCGGTGTTAGAGGTGTCTCACCAGGGGCAGACGTTAACCTTCCCTGATTGGAAATTTGACATAGTCGGTCCCTTAGCACTGTTACGGTTTATGGCCCAACAGAGTTGTGTGGGCATCTTATCTGCCATAGATGATGAGGTCTTTTGGGAACTGCTCAGTCAGGTGTTAGCCGATGATCGATTTCGTCCTCCTGATAAGATCTTCACCAAAGCGCTCCTCCCTGAAATTTTCGGAAAAGTGTATGAGGAATTGTCCGCCATGGCTATCGGAGAGAGGAAAGATCTTTCCCGGTTGGCGGAATTGCGAGATCCTATGCCTTTTGGGGTCGCGAACAAGAAGGGCAATCCAATTCCTTGCCGGTTCCGGTATGTGGAAATTCGCCGGGGGGCGGTGCTGGAAGGAGTTCCCAGCAGTTTTACGGCACGGCAGTTTTCGCAGATGACAGAAGAATCCACCCCCTGGTGGGTAATCTTCATTCCAGATTTTTAGGATTGGAGATGATCAGGGGGAAAAGAGAAAAAAATAAAAATGTTGCTGGATCTTTAGAATGCGGTAAGATTTTTGGAGCGGGAAAGGGGATTTGAACCCCCGACCCTCGCCTTGGCAAGGCGATGCTCTACCACTGAGCTATTCCCGCTCGTTTAGAAATTTTGAACTGATTCTAGTGGGCACCCTGGAGGCTGTCAAGCAACATTGAATAGAGTATAATAACCTTTTGTTTTTAAGTTCAATCAGACTGAAACCGAGAAAAAGGGATAAATCATATTGAGTTCAAGGAGGAGAGTTTCATGTATGTCAGCATGATAGGTACCGGGTATGTTGGATTGGTGACAGGGGCCTGCTTTGCGGAGTTTGGCTTGAATGTGCTGTGTATGGATACTGATGCCAGCCGGATTGCGGCGTTGGAAAAGGGCAAGGTGCCATTTTTTGAGCCAGGTCTTTCCGAACTAGTGACCAAAAATCTGAACGCCGGGCGTCTTCGATTTACCACCGATTTGCACAAAGCCGTTGATGAAGCGCTCGTCATTTTTATTGCCGTGGGCACCCCCTCCCGGTCGGACGGGTCGGCCGATCTCTCCTTTATTGATGAAGTGGCCAAAAATGTCGGAACACGGATGACGGGATATAAAGTGGTGGTGACCAAATCCACCGTACCGGTAGGAACCGCGAAACGCATTCGATCAATTATTCAGGCGAACCAAACGACGCCGGTGAGTTTTGGCGTGGTCTCGAATCCTGAATTTCTTCGGGAAGGCTCGGCCATTGAGGATTTTATGAGGCCCAATCGTGTGGTCATTGGAGCCGACAGTCCGGAATCCGTAGCCATTATGAAGGATTTGTACCGTCCTCTGTATATCCTGGAAACGCCGATTGTGATTACGGATATTCCGACCGCGGAAATGATCAAATATGCCTCGAACGTGTTCTTAGCCACGAAAATCTCTTTTATTAATGAAATGGCCAATCTCTGTGAACGGGTTGGTGCCGATGTGCAAATGGTGGCTAAAGGGATGGGATTAGACAAACGAATCGGGTCGAAATTTCTGCATGCCGGTCCAGGGTTTGGAGGATCATGTTTTGGAAAAGATACCGCGGCGCTGATCAATATCGGCAACGAAGCTGGTTACGAAATGACCATCGCGAAGGCTACCAAACGGGTGAACGACGAGCAGCGAGTGCGGATGATGGAGAAAATCCAAGAAGCGGTCGGGGAGTTGAAAGGGAAAACCATTGCGTTACTCGGTTTAGCCTTTAAACCCAATACGGACGATATTCGGGATTCACCGGCCTTGTATCTCGCCGAGCAGATCATGAAAGCTGGTGGGACTGTGCGGACCTACGATCCGGAGGCCTTAGAGGTATCCATGAAAGTTCTGCCAAACATGGTTCCCTGTCAGGACGCTTACCATGCTATGGAAGGGGCCGATGCCGTGGTGTTGGTCACGGAATGGAATCAATTCAGAAATCTGGATTTTGAGCGGGTTCGGGCTGCAATCTCATCCCCGATCTTTATCGATCTTCGCAACGTGTACGAACCGCAACGAATGGAAGAGCAGGGATTTTATTATCTGTCGGTGGGACGAAAAACTGTGGGGTCCCCTCCTTCCCAAAAAGACTAAGGTTGGCAAGCCCCTTTCCTCGTTTCATGAATGCAGAGCAATCGGAAAATGGGGAAAAGGTCTGGCTCGCAAGGAAAGCAAAAGCGAAGGAAGGGTAAGATTCAAGGGTGAGTCTTGCGAGCAAGGAGAGCGCTGCTCGCAGACTCTTTCCCAGGGCTCAGGGTCTGTTTTGATATCCCCTATTTGCGTTTATAGCCCATTCGGTCCAACACCTTCATAATGCGTTTTTGAAGCCGTTCATCGGCCTCCCCTAATGCCAGAGCGAGTGGTTCCACTGCCGGCTTCCCGATTTTTCGAAGAATCTCGGTGGCTGATTGCCGAAGTTCATCTTCTTCAGAGACCAAGAGAGGAACGACCTCAGGGACGGAGGGTGCTCCTATTTTGATCAAGGCTTCATAGGCACGCTGCCGGACATCACCCACTTCATCATCGAGCATTTCCACCAAGGGTTTCACGGCTGCTTCCACCCGGAGTTCGCCAAGTACTTCAATGGCATGCTTGCGATTGAGCCAGTGCGTATCGGAAAGATCCAGCAGTGCGGCATCAGCTTTTTGAATGTTGGGATCTTTGGATCGGATGCGAAAACTCTTGACGATCCGTTTACCGTTTTCTTCCACCACCCGAAGCGTGGCTCCATCGCCGACTTTGATTTTCGCCAGGTCTTCGATGGCTTCTTCACCGACATCCAACAGAACCGTCTTCCCGTCGTAAGCCAACAGTTCGACCTCGATTTGTTTGGTCTCGGGATTGATCGCGGTGACATTTTCGGTCACAAGGTTAAACCCATCTTTTTTCGTGCCACTCTTGGGGCCGATCGAAATGAGTTTTGCAGGGGCTTCATTTGCCATGATGGTTCAGTGTCCTTCGTTATAGTTTAAAAAAGCGAAAAAGATTCATGATTGCTATGAACGGGAGGAACCAGGTGTCCACCCCAAACTCGCCAGGGCACCTTCGGCGGTGTCCCGAACCATTTCATTTTCATCTTCGAGTAACGGGACCAACGAATCGATGGCCCGGCTATCCTTGAAACGAGCCAGGGATTCTGCGGCATTGCGGCGTACAAGCCAGTCCTCGTCAGCAAGCGCCTGCATCAACGAATCCAGACATCGAGGATCGCCAATTTTCCCCAACGCTTCCGCCGCGTGCCGGCGCACAATCCAGTTTGAGGCCAGCAGGCCTTCCATCAAGGCATCAGTGGCGCGGGAGTCCCCTAACTTTTTCAGCACCCTCGCGGCATCTTCACGGAGAGTCGCGTCCATTAATGCCTCGACTAAGGCGGGAACCGCATCAGGATGACCAATCCGTTCCAATGCCCAAATGGCGGCGGTGCGGACACCTCCATCCTTGTCATGACGAAGAGCATCAATTAACGGTTCCACTGATTTGATCGCACGGAGTTTCCCGAGAGCAGTAGCCGCCTGTTCCCGAACGGCCCATTCCTCATCGTCTTTCAGCGCCTCGATCAGTGGGTCAATGGCCGGTTCCCCGATTTGAACCAACGCGCTTGTGGCTGCCTCACGAATCACACAATCGTCTTCCAAAAACATATTAATCAGCTTCGGAACGGCCTCCGAACCAACTTCTCCGAGTCGGGAGGCGGCATGATCCCGAAGGGCCTCATTGTCATCGCGAAGCGCCGACAATAAGGGATCTACGTGATTACTTTCCGTCATGGGTTATGACTCCTTTCCAGCCCAGGCTTCTTCATCCATGCCCATTTGTGCAGCGGCGGCCTCCAGTTTGTCAAGGATGACCCCCGAATTATAGGAAATCAGGCCATCCCGGTCCGTTTTTAATCGGGCAAACAGCTCGATATGTGGCCGCAGGACTTCAACATCTTTCACTTTTTCCAGGGCTTCGACGGCAAGTATGCGCAGAGGGCGAATGGGAATGGCCTCAATAAATAATTCAACCGGCCGTGGATCGCCGATCAGCCCGAGGGATTTCAGGGCATGTTCTTTCACGCCCGTGTCTTTATCCGACCGGAGTCGGTCCATGAGGGGTTCCACCGCCCGAATATCCCCGATTTTTCCAAGGGTGTCAGCAGCGGCTTCCCGAACCACCCAGTCATCATCTTCCAGGTATTCAATGAGAATTTCGACGATTGGCCGGCCGATATGATGCAGTTGAATGACCGATTCCTGTCGCACGCCTTCCTTTAACTCGGATTCTTCCACCTCGCGCAGATCGTCCATAATTTGATCCACACGGTCTCGAATCGCACCCAATTTGCGCAAGGTCTCTGAGGCCAGGTCACGAAGATCGGGATCAGCCATAGCATCCACCAACGCGTCCGCCGATCGAGGATCGAGGAGATGGGCGAGAATTTCTGCGGCCCGGAGACGGATGGCTTGATCGGGATCCTTGAGCCGTTCGGAAAGAGGGCCGATAGACGTCGGGATGACACCGAGAAGAGTCGTCACCCGTTCCCGGAGGGTGTCGTCGGTTAAATGCTCTAAGAGTGCAGCCGCAGTCGCTTCGTCTAAAATACCTGCCATATGCTCCAAGGCATCTACGGCAGCTTTTCGGACCTGCTCATCCTCATCCTTCAGTAAAAGGGCGAGAGCCAGGCCGGCTCGTGGATCCCGTAGACGGGCCAACATTTTCACGGCCTCCACCTTATAGTGGGTCGAGCCGGTTTTAATAGCCTGAATAATGGCTTCGACCGCCTTGGGTCCACCCTTCATGCAGGTGGAGGTGGCGCGCATCCGGCGCCAATCTTCCTCGTGGTCCAGTTCAGAAATGATCGTTTCGAATGTTTCTTTCGGCATCGTCAGGTCTTTCGGTTAGAGGCGTATTTGTCCCGGCCTCCAGCCGAGGTGAGATAAAGATTCCAACACATGGCGGCGGAGATTGTCATTCTTAGTGGTTTTTAAGAGCTTCAATAACGGATTCATGGCGTCCTGGCCAAACTGTGTCAGGGCTTCAGCGGCTTCCGAGCGTAAGAGAGTACTCTGCAGCGCTTGGATAAGGACTGGAATAGCCCGGGGGTCTCGAATCCTACCCAAGGCCTTGATGGCGGCTTCCAGGGGAGGCAGGTCCTCTTTATATTTTGGGTCGGTGCATCCTTCCATGCGATCCTCGTAAGCTTCAGTCGGCAGCGAGTTGACCAACGCGATCAACGTAGGGATGGCTTCGGTGGATCGGATCTGGCCGAGTGCTTCAATAGCCGGCAGTTTGAGTGAGGGCGTGTTGAGCGCGAGAGAAGAAAGCAGAAGAGGAATAGCCCGGGTATCGCCGATCTGGCCAAGTGCCCGCACGGCATCCTGGCGAACGGCGGTATCCGAATCCTTGAGAACTACAGTCATTAACGGTCCCACCGCCTCCTGAGGTTTTAAGAGGGCCAAGGCTTCCACTGCACGCAAGCGGACTCTCCAATTTTGGTCATGCAATAGGTCTAAAAGTTTTGGGACGCTGGCGTCCCCGATGGCTTGAATGGCTCGTCCGGCTTCTTCCCGCACGCCCGGCACTTTATCCTGTAGAAGCAAGGTCAACGTATCAATGGCTTGGGGCCTCTGAATGCGACCCAGTGCCTTGGCCGCCGACATGCGCACGATCCAGTTCGGACTCAATGCCGCGGATAACAAGGGATCTAGGACCCGCTCGTCGGCGATGGTGGCCAGGATACATGCGGCCGATTCCTGCACTTGGAGATTCGTGTCCTGGAGGCAAAAACCTAACGAGAGCATTGCCGGTTCGCCAAGCGCCCTTAAGGCGGAGGTTGCGGCTTCCCGTACGGCCCGGTCAGAGTCACGAAGCGCTCGAATTAATGGTTGAACGCTGCGGGGATCGCCAAGACGCCCGAGGGCGACCGCCGCATCTTCGCGCACTCCCCAATCCTCGTCGTCCAGAGCGGAAATATGTTCAGCGACGGAGTCGGCCATGTGGATTCCAAATGGAGAAATTAGGATCACACCTTTTCGATATGCGGGCTTCCCCTACCATTAGGGAAAACCCGAAAGTCGACGTTACCACACGATTTTTTGGGGGGTCAATGAGGAGGAGGAGAGGTCTTGGGTGCGGTTGGTTAGCAGTTGCTACACCGATCGAAACACCGCTAAGAGGTCGCTTAGCGCCAACATCTTGATCCTCAGAATGGCATGTTCTTGACGCAACGAGTCTTGAAGAGTCGGATCGGCAGGGCTTTTCAAAAATTGTTCACACAGCGTCGTGATTCGTTGAAATTCCGCTTCAGCTTTGTTCTTGACGACACGGTTTGTCGAAAGAAGTTCGGTCACCTGGGTGCGAGTCTCAGTCAGATGTTTCTGAAATTCTCCCTCCGGGAGTGAGCGTTGGGCTGATTCATCCAGGCATCGGTCAATATATTGGGCCAGAAGGACATAAAACCTCACCAACGTTTCGGTGGTGGTGATGTGCGGGAGATTTGTAGCAGGTTCAGTCATGATCACTCCTTTCAAGGTGAGTGCTTATAAGGTGATAACTCGAACCCTTCATCCATGGAGTGAACCTTTGGAATCCATGGCTTCCAGATTCATTGTCTTAAAGGCGGTATCGACCTATCCTATTTTCCTGGCCAGGATGAACCGGGTCCAATCACGTTGGAGTCGATGGTGCGTTCTAACGAGGTGTCAGATCGCCATACTGTCAATAAAAGGTGAACGGGTGCAAGTCCAGCTGGAAAAACGGTTTGATTCCTATTCTGGATAAACAGACTCTTCAACTACGTTTTTTGATTCCAAATATTGAGCGGCTTTACCTTCCAAATCTTCCGGAAGTATTAATTTAATGAAAACGTTCTTTGTATGCTGATCTTCATAATTTGCCCATATATCTGCTAAATCGTAGCGAAAATCCATTTGGGCTATGTAAATTGGATCTTGGTTTTTAGATCTAGGTTGAATGGTTTGGCTAGGTGAATGAAAAATAAGAGGGAAGGTCTTCTCTCCGTTTAGAAATTCGTCATTTTCCATCATTGCCATTACTTCTTCGAGCTTCTTCGTTTGGAGGATATTGCCGGTAAAAGCGGCATCATATATCCATAATGCCCCATGACCTGAGCTCACTACGCGGTTTCTTCCTCTTCCCCCCCTTTGTGGCGAAGTATAATCCAATGTCTTTTGACCAGGTCCAGTCCAATAAAAAAGTGCCGTTTATGAATCAGTCATTTTCAGGGTATTGCTGCAAATTTTTAAGCCATTCAAACCAGGGGTCAATGGCATGGGCCTTTTCGGCTTCTAATAACCCTTGGCTTGGTTTCCCTATCGTCCCAAATTTCAGCAAAAACAAATAGGTAATAGCCTTGTGAAAGGAATCGTTTTACCTCATCTTCTCAGGTAATGCGTGGTGATCAGTTAACTTGAAAAACCTCTGGATCGAATATCTCAAAAATTTTGAATCGAGAAACCATTCCGAATTTGTTTGCCCGCTGAACAGGGGAAACGGATCCTCACCTTCGCAACAACTAATAATATGGTCCATTTCCAAAAGAAAAGATTCAAAGGACGATGGACGCCATTCTCGAAAGTCGGACCTATGCTGTGTGCTGCTAAGTTTTGGGGAAATTATTTTCATGGGTAATAGGGCAATGATATTTCAATCAAAAGCCGTTGCAACTCGGTTTATTTAAAATTTTACGACATGTAAAGGGAGAAAGAACACTGAATGCGGTACAAATGGGAGCCTACCTCCTGATTGGTCTCTTCCTGATGAAAAGATTTTAGGAGGGATGATGATGAGGATGAACGGAAGAAATTATTGATCAGTCAGTAACGACGAATGTCAGGGCGAGGCTAGTTTCCATTCCAGATAGTCGGCAGGTCTTATGATGGGAATGCCCCGAAAGGGGTTCAGAACGAGTAAATCCTCATCGCCGGTGGCGATGACCTGGGCTCGTCCGTTTACCGCAACCTCCAATATGTGATTATCCCGCACATCTCGGCAATCGTGAAGCGCCTGAAGAATTTGGACCATTTCGACGATTCGTCCCAGTATTCGTAAAAATTCTTTTCGGTCCTGAATGGTGACGTAGGCATCAAATTTTTCCCTACCTAGGACTTCAGCCAGTTCGTATAGGGTGGATTCAGACATAAGAATCTCACCTTCATCCACGGCTTTCCTCACTGCCTGCCCAGGAATAGAATCCGGAAGAAGGAGGCGGCTTACCAGGGCGTTGGTGTCCAGGACAATTCGGGTTCTAACTTTCATCAGCCAAAATTTCAGCCAATTTCTTTTCGGTCAGCCCGCGATCTGTTGTGCCCTTTCCTACGCGGTCACAAAATCGCTGAAATTCTTCCCGATTCAATGCACATACCCGCTCGTATTCCTGTACTGATAGCACCACGGCCACATCCCGTTTTTGCCGTCTGATCATGACCGGTTCCCGTTGAGCCTTATCAAGAATGGCAGCGAGATGTTGTTTGGCGTCACTTGCGGACACATATTGCATAAGATACCCCTTCCTTTTTGTTTATTTTAGACAAAATAGACAAAATAGACAATTATGAAATTCTTGTAGTTTCCGTGAGAGCTTTGCGTGTTGTCTCTTCTTGGAAGGATTTGAGAAGGGAGATGATCAGGATAATGATAACGAAGACGAAGGGAAACGCGGCGAGGATGGCGCCGGTTTGGAGCCCTTTGAGTCCCCCGGACCAGAGAAGAATAGCCGCTGACAGGGATTGAATGACGCCCCAGATGAATTTGACGCGATTGGGCGGGTTGAGGCTGCCGTTGGTGGTCAGGGTTCCTAGCACAAAGGTGGCTGAATCGGCTGACGTGATGAAAAACGTCCCGATCAGAAGAATGGCGACGAGCGACATGATCATGCCCATTGGATAGTGTTCCAATACAGTAAACAACAGGACCTCGATGCCCTGCTTTTCCATCACGGTTTTGAGTGGCGTCTCCTGAAACAGTTCCAATTCAATACCGGTTCCCCCAAAGACGGTGAACCAGAAGGCGCAAAAAAGCGAAGGGACGAGCAGCACGCCCAGCACGAATTGGCGCACGGTCCGGCCTTTTGAAATCCGTGCGATGAAGGTGCCCACAAACGGAGCCCAGGCGATCCACCAGGCCCAATAAAACAACGTCCAGTTGTGAATCCAGGAGGAATCTCGAAATGGCGCAAGATTCAGGCTCATGGTGGGCAGATTCTGAATGTAATGGCCGAATGTGGAGGGGAATACGGTCATGATGAAATGCGTGGGACCCAGAAACAGCAGAAAGAACAATAGCGTGAGGGCCAGGATCATATTTAGATTGCTGAGGTATTTGATGCCTCGATGGAGTCCGGTTTGAGCGGACAACATGAAAAGCACGGTGACAATGGCGATGACAACTAATTGAGTAGTGAGAGTATTGGGCACGTGAAACACATAGGATAATCCTCCGCTAATCTGCACGGCCCCAAATCCCAAGGATGTCGCCACGCCGAAGACTGTGGCAAAGACCGCGATAACGTCTACGGCAGTGCTGAGTGGTCCGGTGGAATGCCTGCCCAGAACCGGCTGGCAGCCAGAACTAAACAGCCCCGGTGTGCCTTTTCGGAATTGAAAGTAGGCGAGGGCCATGCCCACCATGGTGTAGATGCCCCAGGGGTGCAGGCCCCAATGGAAAAATGAATATTGGAGCGCCAGGCGAGCGGCCTGGGGCGTTCCTCCTTCGCCGATGGGCGGATCATGGAAATGGGATGTGGGCTCGGCGACTCCCCAAAACACCAGCCCGATGCCCATCCCGGCACAAAACAGCATGGCAAACCAGGTATGGAGGGGGAAGTCCGGTTTGGCCCCATCGGGCCCAAGCGGAATATCACCCCATCGGGAAAATATGAGACAGAGGGCGCAAACAAGAAAACCCGTTGCGGCCAGGACATACAGCCAGCCAAACGAATCAAGCAGAGATGTTTGTAATGCGCCGGTGATGGCAGCCAAATGGTGAGGGGCTACGGCGCCCCATAACAGGAAGAGAAACGCCAGGGCGCAGGAAATGGGAAAGACCGTGGTGGAGGATTTCAGGGGGTACATGAGAATGGATTGAGGAAGACTAGGCCTTACCATATTTGGCTTCGGTGGACAAGAAAAAAGCTAATATTGCCTCGTGCTTTGGGAAATTGAGTGATCATCAGTCATCGGTACAGGAGCTCCATGGCTATTCTTAGATTTTTTAAACAAAAATTGTAGGGCTTTTTGATTATGTGTGGCTTGTTGGCATGGTAAATAGCACAGGAATCCTCGAAAAGGGGTTGCCCTGAAAGGTTTAAATGGTTAAATTTAGATTATCCTTTTACAAGATCGGGCCTTCCATACCATCGCAAGAGAAGTTTGGAGGCCTTTTTCATTTCCTGGTCAAGGGGAAAGGGCGGCGCTTTCCGCACAATGGAGAGAGGCCCAATCTTGACCCTACCCAGGAAAAACACTGCTGCCCATCATTCGAGATTCAAGAAAATGGTGAGGTCAGCAGCCATCCAGGAGGTATTTCCATAATGGCTAAGAAATCAACTGTGATCGGTCACGAGCAAATGTATGGGGATAATCCCATTGCTCAACGAAAAACGGATTTATACAAACGGGAATATGTGCATAGTTTTGTCCAGAAATGGGACGACCTCATCGATTGGGAGGCCCGTGCGTCGAGTGAAGGCGACTTTTTTATCCGGATTTTAAAGGAGCGTGGCGTGAAGCGTGTGTTGGATGTCGCGACGGGAACGGGGTTTCATTCCATTCGACTTTTGCGGGCGGGATTCGATGTGATCAGTGCGGACGGCAGCCCGGAAATGTTGGCGCAGGCTTTTGAAAATGCCCGTCGGGCGGGGTTTATTATGCGGACTATTCATGCCGATTGGCGGTGGCTCAGCCGGGATATTCATAACAAATATGATGCGGTGATTTGTCTCGGGAACTCCCTGACTCATCTCTTTTCGGAGCAGGACCGGCGAAAGGCCTTGGCGGAATTTTATGCGGCGTTGAACCATGATGGGGTGCTTATCCTGGACCAACGCAATTATGATGGCATTTTGGACAATGGGTTTACCTCGAGGCATGTATATTACTATTGCGGAGACAATGTCAGTGCGGAGCCGGAATATGTGGATGAAGGGCTGGCCAGGTTCCGCTATAACTTCCCTGACGGCGAAGCGTTTCATTTAAATATGTATCCGCTGCGAAAAGAATATACTCGGCGGCTCATGAATGAGGTTGGTTTTCAGCAGGTGAAAACCTATGCGGATTTCCAAGAAACGCATAAGGTTGAGGATCCGGATTTTTATGTTCATGTGGCGGAAAAGCTGTATAAGAACGAGGAACGTCCCGCCACGATCATGGGCAAGCTGGGGAATGCGAATTACTCCACGACGGTGGATACGGCCCGGGAATATTACAACAGTTCGGATGCTGACCGGTTTTATGCCACCATTTGGGGTGGCGAAGATATTCACATCGGTCTCTACAAATCAGAACATGATTCGATTTTCGATGCCAGCCGACGGACCGTGGAGAAAATGGCCTCTTTAGTAGAGAATCTTGGCTCCACGACCCGGGTGCTGGATATTGGGTCCGGGTATGGAGGTTCGGCCCGTTATCTCGTCAAGCAATATGGGTGTCAGGTCGGCTGCCTGAATTTGAGTGAAATCCAGAATAAACGGAATCGAGAACTCAATCAGAAAGAGGGCATTAGTTTAGCGATTAATGTCATTGACGGGGACTTCGAAAATATTCCCATGCCGGATGGCAGTGTCGATTTGGTGTGGTCGCAAGATGCCATTCTTCATAGCGGAGACCGCAAGAAAGTTTTTGAAGAAGTCTATCGGGTGTTGGCCAAGGGCGGACAATTTATCTTTACCGATCCCATGAAAAGTGCGAAGTGTCCGCGTGAAGCGTTGCAACCCATTCTGGATCGAATCCATTTAGATTCCTTGGGATCTATTGAATACTATCAACAATTGGCCAACAATCTTGGATTGAAGGAAGTACGGATTGTAGATTTATCTCAAAATTTAACAGCCCATTATGGCCGGGTGCTTCAAGAACTCGTTGCGCAACACCACACGCTTATTCGTGTGTGTACCGAGGAATATCTTGCCAGCATGAAAATCGGATTACAGCACTGGATTGATGCCGGAATGGAAGGGTATCTTACATGGGGGATTTTGCAGTTCAGGAAAAACTAGAAGAAACTTCATGTGGTCAATCGGTGGAGGTGGTTGAAGCCGCCTTCACCGTTCGATTTTCGGGGGTTTGGCTGGCATGGCGAAATCCCCGCTCTTGCCAAAGCGGCCTTCCCCTCCCTCGCCTAACACATTCGAAGTATCGGTATATTCAATGTCCCTCGTTTCTTTGCTGATGCCTTCTGAGGGTTTCCACCCGAGTTTATCCAGGGTATCTAAGATGGTTTTTTTGAGGGCACCGGATGCCGTCATTCGAGTGGTGGCAAATGCCAGGACCCGTTCGCTTTCTTTCTCGACTTTAGACAGATCAGGATCATGGAGGAACCACACCAGTGGCTCAATGGCGGCATCTCCAATCAATACCAAGGAATTGGCTGCATAATCTCGAAGAACCAGGTCTTTGAGTAACAGGACTAAATCCGGAATGACTTTAGGATGACGGAAATGACCAAGAGCAGTTGCCGCAGCTTCTTTGATTAAGAGATCTTCACTGATGATACACCCCGGCGTTGGTTTCCCTGATTGATGAATCCCCTTTCCCTTTAGCGCGTCCAGAACGGGAGGATAGGCTCGCGGATCTCCGATCATGCCTAAGGAAGCGATTGCATGCCGTTTGACCGCACCGTCTTTCATGGCTTCCATGAGGGCATCCACCGCACGGGCATCCCCAATATTTCCCAAGGCGATCGTGGCGTCCTCGCGAACAGCCCGATCCGGATCTTTTAACATGTCGATCAGGGCATCGACGACGCGGGCCTCACGTACCCATACCCGGCCCATTTGATAGTCCGTGGTCATACCCCCTAATGCCCGAACGGCATGACAGCGTACGACGAAGTGGGGATCTTTGAGGGACTCCAGGAGGGCATCAACTGATTTTTCTCCAATATACATCAAGGCGGTGCCGGCGGTTTCCCGCACGATCTTGGAGGTATCTTTAAAGAGTTTGATCAGAGTCGGAACAGCTCGTGCGTCCCCGATTTTTCCTAAGGCTTCTGCCGCAGCGCTCTTAACAGCGCCATCCCGGTCGCGGCATATCAGCATCAACCCCTGTACGGCCTGAGGGTCACGCAATTCTCCTAAGGTTTTAGCGGCCTGTTCGCGCACCCGCCACCGCTTGTCTTTCAAGCAAGTCAGTAATTGCGGGACGACCCCCTTCCCTATGGACGCCATGGCCTGAACCGCTTCAGCTTGCACTTCCATCATATTGTCATTAAAGAGCGTAATAAGACCTTCAATGGCCTTCTCCCCGCCAATTTTAGCCAGTGCCCAGCCGATGTGAGTCCTGACGGACCAATAGTCGTCTTCAAGGGCGGCCAACAGGGGTTCCAAGGTCTTGGGGTCACCCTTTTCGGCAAGGGCCTTCGCGGCTTCCTCGCGAGTGGCATCATCCACATCTTCCAGGGCATCAAGCCAGTCTTGCACAGAATTCGACATGATCTTCCTTCTTATCCCGTCCGATTACTTCGGGTAGTCCGGTTCTTGGGGATAGGGTTGCGTATGGCTGCAACGAATCGTCAGGACTTGGGTCCCTCGTCCATCCACACATTGATCGAGTGTTGGGGAATATTCCAGTGTTCCGGATAAGGTCACCTTGAATAAGAAATCAAAGGTAAAAGTCCCAAACCGGTATTCTCCAGGCTTGAGGTTCAATTGTTTGACCTCTGTGGTTTTATAGGCGTCCATATTGATGGGGTCTTTTGTCCAGATCAACGGGGTGATACCGGGAACGTGCCACCATGTCGGAGGATTGAGTGCGCTCGGATTCACCGTGATGGGAAATTCCCGCAACAGAGGATTGATTTGATCTGCCGCATGTCCCGGCGGAACAAACAGAGGAGAAATGAAAAGCAGGAGGAGGCACAAAATGCTCTGTAGGAATTGCCGCTTCATGGTATTACTGTATTTTTTGAAGTTCATTTTCAGTGGTCCGTCTTTCTGGGACCGCCTGAAAAATTTCATTAATAGGATGGCTGTCCCATTCGGTATGGGTTTCTAAACCGAGGGCATACATAATGGTCGCCCCTGTATCCAATAAGGAAACGGATTGAGCGATGGGGTGCTTCTTTTTGATGTTCGCACCCCAGGCAATCCAGGGGATCGTGGCATCTAACTCGGAGGTCTTGGAACCAGCGGAGGCGCTCTTCCCATTTTCAGAGGGTGACGAAACAGGACCGCTATTCAGTCCCGTGACAATCACCATGGTTTTGTCCAACACTCCCAGTTCTTTATAGGTCTGAATGATTTGATCCACGGCGGTATCGATGGAAGTTAAGGCAGTGGAGTATTTTGGTGAATTCCAGCCGTATTTCTGGCCGACCTTGGCTGCTGTAGGTAAATGCACCAATAGCAGATTGGGAACTCCAAATAGCCGGAATCCATACCCTTTCTGGCTGGTGACTTTTTTCAAAAAATCTTTAATGTATACCGACGCGGTTTCCGGTGTGCATTGGGGTTTCGTATAGCCACACACTTGTGAGTCGACGTAAATTTCCGGGCGGACGAGTTGATAGAGCCGCTCATCCATAAGAAAGACGCCCGTATCTTTTCCCCCGGCCAGATCCATGTAATCGAAGACTGTGGGGGAGCGCATGAATGCACGTGCAAAATCATACGTTTCCCACTCGGCCGTTACCCGATGCTTTTCGACCTGCAGGCCGGTAAGGAGGGAGGCCATGGCCGGCACCGTGAGGGGTGGGGTGATGGAATGGGCAGACCAGGTGACCACTCCGTCCTGTGCCAATTGCCTCAGGGTTGGGGTAGCCCCACCCTGAATGGAGGATGATTTGATTCCTTCCAATACAACGAGAATGATGTGCTCGGCTTGCGTGGCTGAAACGATCGAAGGCGTTCCACCGATCAGAGCAAGGCAGGCCAGGCTCCACACCATGAAAAAACGCCGGAATAGGCTGTCGCCACTATGTCGATTGCGGGTTACTTGGGAAGTATTCATGATTTCTGTCCTGCTCCACGTCAAAATACTGTAGATGAAATCGGGTATAAACCTTTTGTATTGTATCAATCCTCTTCTCACTGTTGAGAGGAGTGACCGGAACTGAACTTATCATGCAGATTTTCAGGCGGTCAACCAACTAAAAGGCCGAGGAGTTTCTTTCTGTCAGGAGATCTGGAATATTAAGCCTTATCTTGATCCGAGCGTAAGGGATCGACTATGAATGTAGGGTCTCATACACGGATGTTTCCCCATGCCTCACGATAATAATTTCCAACATGCCAACTATTCCAAATCCGACCCTGGATCACGGGTTGGTTATCGGACCTTTCAGCCGGGAGCCGCTCTTGATTGTCCCGCATGGGTTCAAGCGATGGCTGGGGTTGGCCAACAATTAATCAAAGCCAACGTAAAGGGAATACTTTTCCTCAATGGACATCCGTTTACGGATCTCTTCGGTGCTGCCAGATTAGATGAGGTTGGAGGTTTAAAGCGAGGATATTCAAGAGGAATATCTGGTTTAGAGTCATTGTTGGCTCTGCTTCGTCCTGACACAAACGGTATTTGTCGCCAGGATGATTCCATCCATCCTCCCCTTGTAAATACTGAGCAGACTCAGCAGGCCTTGGACGCTCTTGCCCAAGAAGCAGGAAATTTTACCTCGGCCTATGTGCGGAAATTTGAGCACGCACTGGGTCAAGGGAATGCTCAACTGACTCGCTGTTCCCGCTATGTCTGGTCTTCAATGAATCATCATGTTGGCCGGGTGGAAGCCGCGATGAACCTGTTGCTGTCCCTTCAAGAGTGGGGTTCCGGACTTAATTTGTCTAAGGAGGATCGCCTTCTTTTAATTGGCCATGGTCATGCCGGTCAGGTGTTAGCGCTGTTGTCAAATATCATGACCAGCGGAGAATCTGAAGTCAGGGGTCGTGTTTTTGAGATTCTGGCCAGGTATTGGCAAGCGTGTCCTTCAGAGACTCGGTCTGTTGAGCAACTTGAACAATTGTATCGTCGGATCACTGATCGGAACGTGTTGGAAGGGGCGTCGGTTGATGTCGTGACTTTGGGAACTCCCGTTCGCTATGGCTGGGATACGGAAGGAATTGGCCATTTGCTCCATATTGTGAACCACCGTGTGATTCGAACTGATAACAAGCGTTGGCTGGCTAAAATGGAATTGCCCCAAATTGCTTGGGAAATGCCCTATCAAACGGGTGGCGATTACGTCCAGCAATTGGCCGTGGCCGGTACAGATGCTCTACCGGATAGCCCGGAGGCTGAGAAGGCCAATGTCGACTTTCGTGAAATCTTTGAACCATATGATGGTTTTGAGCGATGGCTGGAATGTACCCGGCGCACGACCCGCTGTGCGAATGACGGGCAATGTTTATTGGTGGAATATGGAGTTCAATTGGAAGAGTCTCCGCGTCAGCATCTGTTCGGCCATGCCTGCTATACCCGGAGCCGTGCCATGTTGTTCATGGCCACTGAAATTGCAGGGGCTCTTTATCCACAAAATTAGGGTAATTAAGTTGAAAATGTCTTTGGTGACAATGGCGAGGTGAAATTCTTAGCTTTTAATAAATTGAATGGTCTTTGCATAGTGTGGATCTTTTTTTCTCCTTCCCTGGGCCGTTCGTATCACTCCGAATAGATATAAAGGCACATTGATTCTTTTTGAATCCCTGTGATATCAACACAGGGTTTGTGGAGGGGGATGAAGGAGTTCCTTCCCGCCTTGCTGAATTTGGAGTGTTTCCTTAAACCTTTTAAGAGATAAGTCCTTATGATTGTTGGCGTTCTTCAAGAAACGTATCCCGGTGAACACCGGGTCGCCCTGGTTCCATCCGTGCTTCCCTCGCTAAAGAAAGGGGGCATGGATGTCATTATTGAATCTAAGTCTGGTGAGCAAGCGGGTTATCCCGACTCAGCCTATACTGAAAAAGGGGCCAAAATTGCCACCTCTCGGGCGCAAGTGTTTCAAGAGGCTGATTGCATCGTTCAGGTGAGGTTGTTGGGGGCTAATCTTACGGAGGGTCGAGCGGATTTATCAGGTTTCCGCAAGGGGCAGATGTTAATTGGAATGGCTGAGGCTTTGAGCGCCCCCCAATCAGTTCAAGATCTTGCTTCTCGTGAGGTGACGGCCTTTGCTTTAGAGCTGATGCCAAGGATTACCCGTGCCCAGAGCATGGATATTCTTTCCTCTATGGGGACAGTAGCTGGCTATAAAGCGGTGCTCATCGCTGCTAGCTCCTTACCAAAAATGTTTCCGATGCTCATGACCGCGGCCGGAACGGTCACTCCTGCAAAAGTCTTGATCATTGGAGCCGGCGTAGCAGGCTTGCAAGCCATTTCCGTGGCTCGACGATTAGGGGCGGCCGTGGAGGCGTATGATATTCGCCCTGCCGTCAAGGAGCAGATTTTAAGTTTAGGTGCCAAGTTTGTTGAGCTGCCATTGGAAACGGGCGATGCCGAAGATAAGGGCGGGTATGCCAAAGCCCAGGATGAAACCTTTTACAAAAAACAGCGAGAGTTGTTGGGCAAAGTGATTGCCACCAGTGATGTGGTGATTTCCACGGCGGCTGTGCCAGGGAAAAAAGCCCCGATTCTGATCACGGAGGACATGGTCGCGGGGATGGCATCGGGATCGGTGATTGTGGATTTGGCCGCAGAGCGGGGCGGGAACTGTGAACTGACTAAGCCGGGCCATACCATCGTGGCGCATGGGGTGACTATTCACGGTCCTGAAAACTTGTCGGCAACAGTGCCGTTTCATGCCAGTCAAATGTATGCCAAAAATGTGGCGACATTTCTCCTGCATTTAGTGAAGAAGGGGGAAGTTCAACTTGATATGAACGACGAAATCACCAAAGAAACCATGATGACGCGAAATGGGGAAGTCGTTCAGCCACGTATTCGAGAAGCCTTGGGACTCCCGGCTCAATCTGCCTAAGAACGAGGAAATTGTTATGGAAATGTTTCTCATGTCGTTTACGGTCTTTGTGCTGGCGATCTTCGTGGGCTTCGAAGTGATCACGAAGATTCCCCCCACCCTTCATACACCGTTGATGTCAGGCTCGAATGCCATCTCAGGGATCACCTTAGTGGGGGCCATTGTTTCTACAGGGACCGAGCTGTGGGTTACCACGGTGTTGGGTTTTCTCTCTGTGGTCTTGGCCACCATCAATGTGATTGGCGGTTTTATGGTGACAAACAGAATGTTGGCTATGTTCAAAAAGAAGTCCTAAGCTATGTACGATTTTATTATTAGTTTTTCATACCTCGTCGCCTCTGTCCTGTTTATTTTTGGGCTGAAGGGCCTCACGCACCCTAAAACAGCAGTTCGCGGGAATCTGCTTGGGGCCTGTGGAATGTTGCTGGCTGTGGTGGTAACCCTTACCGATCGACACATTATCAGTTACGAGTACATCATTTTGGGGCTAGTGGTGGGTGGTGCCATTGGCGCTGTTTTGGCGATAAAAGTCGAGATGACGTCTATGCCGGAGATGGTCGCGCTCTTGAATGGATTTGGTGGCGCGGCCTCAATCTTTGTGGCAGGGGCCGCGTTGATTGAAAGTTCTTCATTAACCGATGCACCCATCCTCCAATTGACGATCGCCACGGCGGCATCAGGGTTAATTGGGGCTGTGACGTTTTGGGGGAGTCTGGTGGCCTTTGGAAAGCTGAAGGGATTGATTTCAGAAAATGCGATCTTGTTTTCCGGCCAACAGGTAATTAATTCCATTTTGGCCTTATTAGTCCTTGGG
>JAOUGQ010000190.1 GCA_029865515.1 Nitrospirota bacterium | reverse complement strand
GAATTTAAATTACGGCGTCACTGATAACTTCACGCTTCAATTAACCGTGCCTGTCCTCTGGCGGGAACATGAACACCGTGTAGAGGTCGGAATTGATCCGGACTCCGGCCATCATGAGGGAGAAGGAGTATTTGAAAACTGGGACACATCCAGCATCGGGGATATCCGCCTGATGGCAAAATACGGATTTCTTCCCTCTCTTCGAAGCATGGTCGTTGTTGGAGCAGGAGTAGAATTTCCAACCGGCCAATATCAGTCCCAAACCAGCGGCCATGGCACAGATACCATCCAAGAGCCCACATTACAAGCCGGACGTGGTGACTATGGCGTAATCGGACATGTCTACCAAGCATATGAACTCATCCCTCACACCCTGAACCAGTTCTTTTCTTATACCTATCGACACACCTTTCAAAACAAATATGGTTATCAATTTGGTGACACCCATATCCTCTCCGGCGGATTGATTTACAACATTACTCCGCACATCGCCTTCTCCGGACAACTCAACTATATTTATAATGTTCATGACACGTTCCGCAGCACACTTTCACAGGCCGGTGGGGTTGGAGTGGGGCTTTCCGGAGAAACCGAGATCGATGGCAACCTTCAAACACGCACGGTCAACAATACTGGTTCGACGAACCTCATGTTCACCCCCGGAATTACCCTCAACTTAACCGACAGCACCAGTTGGTACTTTTATTCCCAGGTGCCATTAGTCCAGGACTTTAACGGGGGGTTGGAGCAAGGGGTCAGCTTCCTGACGGGGTTTGTGAAATTCTTTAATGTGGGCACTCTTAGCTAACAGAAAACATGGCATAAAAATTTTTCATGGGAAGCAATAGGGGGATAAGGGAGGGAACACAGAATAGTCAGATTGAGGCTGGTTGTCGGTTTTAATCTGACTATTCTCCTTCCTGAAACGTTTCTCTCTGCCTCATGAAAATGTCAAACAAGATGGCATCTTGATTAAGTGGTTCGACATAGCCTTAAGAGCTTTTTCAAAAACGCAATATCAACATACAGATAACAATGGTTAATGTACTTGGGAGGTCACGTAGTGGGTTCATTGATATGATTGCCTCTCCTTCCAGGTGCTTCATGGTCATGGCTATTTTGACTTTAGACATATGCATGACACTTGGCTGTAGTCCAACAACCCCCGTATCTAGAATGACATTTGAGGACCAGCATCGATTCGTCCGTCTTGAGGTCACGGCTCGAGCGAACCAGCTTAACCATAGTCATCCGGCCACTGTATCCGAACTCACGCTTGCCAAGATTCTTGGATCCTTTACCGTGAATCCTCGACCGGCTTCCTCGCTTGAAAATAATTTTGCTTATATGGCAGTGCCCCGCCTGCCAGAATCCTCACCGGCCTTCTCACCAGCCGTCATCGCATTTCTTTCAAAACACCTCAGTCAAGCTCTCCAGGGGGCCACGCCATTAGAAGAAGCCCTGTTCTTCATTGAAGATCCACAACCTCAGGACACCGCCCTCCTCACATCAGGCGGATGCTATATCCAGGAAGGGAGATTGCATTTTCAATTAGCGAATTATCGACATCCAACAATAGGCAAGATGGAAATCATGCAAGCTCGAGCAAACCCCTTAAAAGTCCTCTCTCATCCCGGGTATGATCTGATTCCAGGACCAACCGGCACCGTACAACCACTACCAGTGTGGGAAAACCTTATTACGGCCCTTCCCCAACATGTCATTATCGACTACGGGCACACACCTCAAGAACCGACGACGCAAAAACCACTCGAGGACTCCCTTGGAGTCCCTGACCAGTCAGCCCATAAAACTCTTGCCGAACAATTACGGGAATTGGAACAGGCCAAACACGATAGGTTAATTACGGAAGAAGAATATCAATCCTTACGCACAAAGCTCTTGGATACCTACTGATGTATCTGAGAAATGTATCTCTCATGCCAAACCTTCACACCGGAAACGTGATGTTTCCCACCCTCTTAACATTTTGGAAACATGGGACATCCATGCCTTTCTTCTATGCCCTGACCATGGTACCGCTAATATGGTTAGGCTCTCTCTTTTGGGTTCCTCAAGCCTTTCCAGAGGTATCCCCGGAACCCGAAATTGAAACATTAGAGGTCATTGAAGTGACGGGAACAACTGTGACAAAAGTCCCCAGAACGCTTTCATTTCCTTTGCCCACTTTCAACCACCCCTGGCCGACCTCGACATTTCACTCCCTGGCGCTTCCGGATCTTCATGTCATCAACCTGCCGCAGCAGTCTATTCCCCGAACTCTCATCGACCAGGCCGGGAAGGCACGCGGGCGTTTCATAAGCGTCAAGCCACTGAAAACCGAACGCCCTCTTTATCCGAGAATGGCCAGAGAGCAAGGCTGGCAAGGGAAGGTCGTGATACGCGCGCACATTACCGCTGAGGGTACCGTCAGGCAGGCCGCGGTTCAGGAAAGTTCGGGATTTCCTATCTTAGACGACAGTGCCGTGCAGGCGGTGAAAACGTGGTCTTTTGAACCGGCCAAAAATGGGGAATTCGCGGTGGCTTCCACCGTTGCACTGCCCATTCGATTTGATTTGCTTCAATAACCCTGAGAAAATTGCCCAAAAGAGTCTATTTATGACACCACTTCTTTCAAAAATCAGGCAAATCGGACTATTTCTCCTTCTCGCCCATCTCTGCATAGGGAGTGCCTCCAGCCGAGCCGGCGAAGCCCAGGATCTTCTGGCGCAAGCCTTTGCATCCTATCAACAAGAGGAATGGACTGCGGCCATAGCCCCGTTAGAACGCGCGTTGGCACTGTACCCTGGATACGCCGAAGCCCACCATCTTCTGGGATTAGTCCTGAGCAATATGGGAAAACCGGACAAGGCCATCAGTGAATTGCAACGGGCGGTAGACGCCTACCCGCAGTTCGCCCAAGCGTATGTCGACCTTGGCTTCATCTACCAGCAACAATCCCAATGGCCAAAAGCCGAAGAATCCTTTAACCGTGCCTTGAAGAGCTATCCAAAGTTTTTGGAAGCCCGCATCGCCCTGGCGGCTTTCTATGATCAGCAACAACAAGCCCTAAAAGCCATTCAAGCCCATCAGGCTGTCTTAGAACTCGATCCTCATGGAGTCGATTCGTTATACGGCATGGCATTTTGGCTGGTACACGAGCAGAAACCCGCTGAAGCCCAACCTTACGTTGATCAACTGATCTCCCACCATCCCACATATATCAATGGGTGGTTAATGGCCGGATCACTTGCGCAACAAGGCGAGCAAGTGGACAAAGCCATTCAGGCCTACCAACATGTCGTCAGCCTGAATAGTACGCTGGTAGATCCCTATTTCAACTTAGGCGTCCTCTACCGACAAAAGGAAGCCTTTCAGGAAGCTGCACAGGCGTTTGAACACGTCACCAAACTCGACAAAAACAATGCGGTGGCTCACGTCAATCTGGGAGTGGTGTATGCAGCCCTGTCCAAAATTGATCAAGCGGAAGAAGAATATCGAACAGCCTTGACCTTGAATCCGCAGTTAGCCGAAGGCCATTATAATCTCGGGCTGTTGTATGAGTTCCACCGCAACGCTCCCCAACAAGCTCTCAAATACTATGAAGAATACGTGAGGCTTGGGGGAGAGGATGAACGAATCCAAAAACTCTTAAAACGAACCAAATCATGACCACAACCATTCAATATCCTTCATCCGATTCCGGGAATCGGGTCTTTCTCTTGAGCGCCTTGGGTAGCGCGATTCTTCATGCAGCCCTGCTTGCAGGGCTGGCGTATCTTCCAAGCCTCCCCACGGTCAAAGACCCCACGCCCACAATCCAGGTGAAATTAGTGCCGGCCCTTCAAGAAGCCAGTCCGGCTCCACAACCTCCCACGAACCCGCTGACACCGGTCCGTCCGAGTCCCTCTCAACCTACGCCCCCTCCTCCCCGGCCCCAGCAACCTATTCAGTCCACACCGGCACCACCGTTGCAACCCTCGCTCAAATCGACACCTTCCTTACCTTTGGCACCATTGCCACCTGTCCCTCAGGCACAACCGATGCTTAAAGACACACGGGCGGATCAGGCCATCAAGAGTCGTCAAATGATGAAAATGGCCGTTCCCCATCGACCAGATCAGAGACCTCCACTCTCACCGGCTACACCGCAGCGGGAACAACCCCCTGCGAGGATTCCATTACATTTGAACAGCCAGCAACCAATAGCTCAACACACTCTTCCTCCCCCACAAAGCCACATGTCTCCTCCCGCGTTAAAAGCCCCACCACCGATTTCAGCAGGGTCCTCAACTTCAAAGCCAATGATTGTATCCTCCTCCAAGCCTCTGTATCCCCGTGTGGCGAGAGAATCCGGATGGGAAGGGACCGTCATTGTTCGAACACTGATTACAACTGATGGGATCCCCAGCCAGGTGGAAATTAGAAAAAGTTGCGGCCATGAGGCATTGGACCTGGCCGCACAAGAAGCCGTCAAAACCTGGAAGTTTCAGCCGGCGAAAGATGGAAACTTCCCCATTGCCAAATGGGTCGACATTCCCATTAAATTTGATTTAAATAGTTAAGCGACGCGAAGAGAAGGGAGTTAAGAATGATTCAATTACTCATGGGTGGCGGATGGATGATGATCCCTATCTTAGGCTGTTCGCTATTAGCTCTGACCATCACCATCGAGCGTGGACTTCAGTTCCGATCGTTACGCTTCAGCCGGCTCGGGGAGCGGATGCTCAAACTGGCGGGGCAGGGGAAATTTGCAGATGCGCTGACATTGGCCGAACAACGGCACAGTCCCACACTCCGGGTTCTTGCCGCGGGCATTCTCCATCGTGAGCAACAACCCGACAAAGCTATGGAAGCCGCGGGAATCGCGGAGGTGTCCCGGCTGAAGCGGGGGTTACCAGCCCTGGATACGGTCATCACATTAGGACCTTTGCTGGGACTCCTGGGCACGATCATCGGGATGATCGATTCCTTTGGCATCATGGCTAAAACGGGATTAGGAAATCCTCACGCGGTCACCGGCGGTGTGGCTGAAGCCCTGATCTGCACTGCTGCAGGAATTTGTGTCGCCGTCATCACGCTCATTCCCTATAATTATTTTCTTTCGCAAGTTGAACAGGAAACTGAACGCATCGAACAATATGCCACGCAGCTTCAGGCCACCCTTCAAGAAATCAAGGCTCCATCAGGCTCATGAAACTTCCCGCTTCCGTGAAAAAGAAGGCTAGGATCGAAATTATTCCCATGATCGACACCATGTTTTTTCTGTTGGTGTTTTTCATGATCGCCACGCTGTCCATGACCATTCAGCATGGGATGCCTGTCTCCCTTCCGACTGCCGAATCCTCAACAGATAAAGTCCCCGATCAAATTTCACTCACGCTCACCCGTGAAGGGGCGCTCTATTACAACAAGGAGCCAATCAAGTTACCGGAGCTGAAATTGCGGCTGGCCAGTCTTCGGCAAACCGATCCCGAACCATCATTAGTCATTAATGCCGATGAACAGGTTCCCCATGGCCGGGTGATTAAAGTGATGGATATCATTCGATTAGCCGGTATTCCAAACATGGCCATTGCCACGAAACCCGACTCGGAACCGTAAGCGCCTGGTCCTCAATGAAGCACTTATTACCGGCCACATTCAGACTCTCTTCACCACGATTGGCGAATTGTCTTATTACTCTTTTGCTTGGGTTACACGTCGCCTTGTTGGGTGCAGGCGCCTTCTGTACTCCAACCTCCTTGGATCCCAATCCCACCCATCACTCCCACCCGGCTGCATCCAACGCAATGCTTTGCAAGTGGGCGTGTCATGTTGCCCAGATTGCCTCAGGTGCCAGTCCGGCTTCTCACTGTTCAGCTCTTTTTCTTGTCCTCATGTTCTGGCATCTGAAACCTGTCCAGACTCTTACTCAAACCTTCCCAATACACAGCTTCTCTCCCCGCGGCCCGCCCGTTCTTTCTTTGGTTCATGGATAGCCGTCGGGTTCGGAACCCGACCGTCCCTAAACGAACGACGGAAAAGTCTCGGTTCCTCATGGTTCAAA
>JAOUGQ010000009.1 GCA_029865515.1 Nitrospirota bacterium | reverse complement strand
CAGTCATCCGGCCCAAGTAGGACACTTCCTCTCACCCATATCCATATCGAGAGATACTGTCACCATTTAACCCAAAACCGCCGCCCTTTAAACGCCACACAAATAAAAATTCGCAGGTAAGGCAATCCATTTCAACCAGACAACCAAGTTTTTCGGAATCCGAATGCATTCAGAAACCGATCGTAGTATTCCGAAAAAGAACAGCCAGCATCAAATCATTCCGATCAAAAAGGCCCGAGGATTCCGAAAGGGGAGGAAATTGGTAAGGCACAAGGCTTCATACAGAGCTTCAGAGCTTTGGAACTTTCCATATGCCTCAACGCACTTGATAGGAAAAATTACCGTGCCTTGCCCGTTCTAAAAGATCCCTTTGCGGTAGGGAGGGACAAAAGCGGTTGGTCATCCCCGATATTTTTTCATTTATCGAACGAAATGTCCGATAGGCCTCTAGGGCAAGAATAGATGAAAACCCACAATTTTTCCCATTAATTCTGGGAACGTTCGGCGCCTGTTGACAGAAAAATTCCGAGTGCTCAGGGAATGATGCTCACGAGCAACATGGCCGAAGTGACGGGTTGGGCTTGCGGAGACAAGGCATTCACTTGCTGGTTGTGGGCAATTTTGAGGCTGAGGGTTTGTTGGCGATGGGCAAGATTCAAGAAGTCATGCATGTCCTTCTTTATCAACAACGAGACATCGTAGGTTTGAGGATTGACGCTGGTATTGGAGTTTTGGTTGAGAATATATTGGCCTAAAATTGAGACCCGCAGGGAGTCATCTGAAGCAAGGTACGAATACCCCAGTTTAGCCGAAAGCGTATCAGTCCGTAGTGCATCAAATCGATTCACATCTCGTGCAAATTCAACCCCCGGCTTGAGTGTCAAAGTTGGAGTGATCCGAAATGTCGAACCCAGGTTGGCAAAGAAACGATCATTGTTCAGGGTTCCACCGGAATTGGCTCGTCGAGTGAACCCCCACTTCGGTGTGAGGTCTACTGGTTCTAAAAGGTGCAAGGTGCCACTCATCGTTGATCCAATTTCTTCCTCTGTCCCATTCTCCCAAAAATCACTTTTAGACGTTTTATAATATGAGAACCAATTTCCCGTCCCCACCGCGTGCTGATATGACAAATTAGCCATGACGGATTCGCTGGCAATGGCATCGGCGAGAGGTCCCTCAGGCCGAGTAAAGATGTCCGTCTGTTGCCGGCCATAACTGAGTGCCAGGCTGGGCCAATTCGGAATGGTCCAATTCAAAGAAAATTTTTGCTGGTTGGCGATGGTTCGGGCACGCGTCAGATCTCCATCCACATTACTGGTGAATCGGCTGAACTCAATCTTGGGAGTGACGAGGGGCAGATTCAATTCCCACACCAGCTTTCCTCCTACTTGATCTTTGGGTGTCGCAAATGGAGTGTTCCCCGTCTCCTGTCCGGCATAGCCATATTCAGCCTGGTACTTCATGTGTGCTGCAGTTCCCTTGAGAACTATTCGAGCTCCCATGCGATTGGTTAATGGTGTCGCCGAGTTGGAAGTGACAAATGGATCCCGATATACCATCTGAACTCCAGCGGTAAGGGCTTCGTGAAAAAGAGAAATGTTGTTGGAAGCTTGTAACAGACTGCTCCCACCTTGGTTGACCAGGGAAGGCATATCACGAACAGCCTGAAGGTTGAATGGTTCACGTTTCAGGGCAAAGTTAAAACGAGCAAGGGAATACTCACCCGTGGGTTCAGTACATTGAGTGGATTGGGAGTAGAATGGAGAAGAATTGCCTAAAGGAGAACGGACCGGAATGCGACACAAATTGGAATTAGAGCCTGATCTCAGTCCTAGCCGCTCAACGAGCGGAATGGAATCCTCCGAATAGGCTGATCGGCTCACAAAAAAAACAAAAAGAACTCCAATCAACAAACAGAGAACAGTCCGCACCATCTCCTGCCCCCTCTTTTTTTTAAAATAATTCCTTTTCTTATCGGTAAGCAACCCAGATGCCGTAGTGCAAAATGGGAAGAAAATTCCTAGGCGCTTATTAATTTTTGTCGGAAGAAAAAATGAAATGGATTGTTCTTATTCAAAAAACTTCAAATGATTAAGAATCACGGGACGGAATTATTTTCCTATGCACTTTATGATCTGGATTGAGCTGAGGGATTTCAGACACAGGTTCTCTGTGCTTTTACAACCACAGCGAATTTGCCGTTTTAGAGAACTTCGGAAAGAAGAGAGGTGCGGAACGCGGATCGGTCTGAAGAGATTGCGCGGAAGGTTAGACCGCTATTGTCTTAATACCTCAAAGGTAATCGATGAAATGCTTCAAATATGAACAAACGAGACACAACATTATAAAAATCGCAATCACGACAATGCGCAATTTCATTACAGGCAAATCTGGCCCCTTTTGACTTACAGGGGTCTACAAGCGGAAATTCTTCGAGAAGATTTTTAATTCCGGGAGGAAGGACTATTCGAAAGGTCATTAATTCTTTGGTGTAACTGTCCTGCGGATTCGCCGGATTCTGAAATATTGATAAGACATGGCGAGAGGAAGTGCACCCAACTCTTTCTTGTTAGATAAAACCGTCATATTCTCAAAATGTTAGCGCAGTCACAGCAATCATTGAGATCGGCGAATGCCACGACGCACTTTTCATTTCAATAAGGGTGAATGTGTAACTGCGCGGGTAATCAGCAATGGTGTTCCTCTGCAGGAATCAGGTGGTGTAACGGTCTTCAATCTCTCAGGACTAAAACGTACACGCGAGTTTATGATAATGATAAAATACGATACAGCGTAAGAACTCTTGGGAGTTTGTAAACGGATGAGTGATAAAAATGGAGGGATTGATTATGCGAATAACATATTTGTTAATCAGTTTGGGATTTGTGGCACTGATGATAGGGGAAATGACGGCCATACCTCAAAGAAGTTTCGCCATTGAAAGAAGTCAAAATGCCAAAGCCACATTTGCCGGAGGTTGCTTCTGGTGTATGGAAGAGGCGTTTGAAAAAGTCGAGGGGGTAGTATCGGTTATCTCTGGGTACACGGGGGGGCAGTTGGCCAATCCGACCTATGAGGAAGTCTCGGCCGGAGGGACCGGCCACGCGGAATCCGTTGAGGTGACCTACGATCCCAATAAGGTGACATATCAACACCTGTTGGAAGTGTTTTGGCACAATGTCGATCCCACTACCCCGAATGCCCAATTTTGTGATCATGGCAACCAATATCGAACGGCAATCTTCTATCATGACGAAACGCAAAAACGGTTAATCGACGAATCCAGGCAGGAGGTGGAGAGGTCAAAATCCTTTCCACAGCCGATCGTGACCGAAATTGTCCCGGCCTCGATCTTTTATCCTGCTGAAGAGTATCATCAGGATTTTTACAAAAAGAATTCAGTCCGTTACAAATTCTACAAATGGAATTGCGGTCGCTCCCAGCGTTTGAACCAGTTATGGGGAAAGTCCTAATTCTCCAAGAAGTCATCTCCGTTCACCCACTTCTGGTCTTTTCTCCAAAGCCAGGGGGGAAAATATGGATGCAGAGCCTGCTTCTTCCTCTTTGTTCTCGCAATGCCCCGCACAATCTTTCCTGACGAGCTTCTCATTGTGGTCATCGGACGACTTTTTGAGGTGTATAGCTTTTGCGCCCAGTGAAAAAAAGCATGATGGGCAGCAAGAGTTCCTTCCCCGTATTCGATCCTCAAGTTAGGTGTACGCCGGGGCCCTGCATTGAAACCTGAGGAGCCAACCCTTTCTGGTAAGCCTCTTTTGGCTCAAGGCCGAATGGAATATCGCCCGCTCAAGAACGATAGGTACGAAATGTGGAAATCTCTCAACTTTGGCCACCACTCAGCTACCCCCCAGCCTTAGAGAACTATGGGATAGTGACAGGCAAGTCAAAACCGATTGAGTCGCTGCCTGGATTGCGGTCTGATATATTGTCCTCCACAGCGTGAAGACCAGATTGCATGACTCCTGTCATGCCAATAATTGTTATGAAAGATTCTTTCAGCAGTCCTGGCTTGAAAGACACCATTCTCTCTTCGTTGAAGCCCCGTTTGGTGTTTGCGTGGCGTTGCTTGGCATTGGCGACCTACCTGGCTTCTCTGGGTTGTCAGATGGGAGAGGTAAAGCCGACGTTTCAGGATGAATGCGGGATTCTGAGTTCCAAAGTCAATTGGTCCAACCGGATTACCGTGCTGAATCTCTTAAGCCTGGCGTTTTCCCAGAAATGCGATGCCGCAGTCATTGAATACGCCGAACGCGCTCAATCGGACTTTCGCCATAAGACCTTCTCGTTTTCTCGAGAGACGGCTTCCGTGTTTTTGTCAGATGGTGTGCTCACGGAGTATGTGCTGGAATCGTATGAGCGGGCGTATTTGAGCGTGTTGCTCGCAGCCAGTTATCTGAGGATCGGACATCCCGAGGAGGCCAAAGTGGAATTACGGCGCTTGGACCATGAACTATTCGCCCCCCTGTATAATTTTGGCGAAGATCCGGTCAATCTGGTGCTATCGGCAGTGATGTGGGAAGTCCTTGGTGAACCAGGAGAGGCCCGAATCGATTGGTTCCGGCTGGCGGAGCCCGCCAGTTCTTCCCTTCTGCATGTGGATCCTACTCTCCAGACATTTGCTCAGGAGCAGGTTATCCGTCTGGATCAGGGTGGCAGTCCCGCCCCTCGTTGGCAGGTTTATGGACTGGGTCGCTTTCCTGAGGTCGATTGGGAGTTCAAGTTGTTTGGTTCGCCAAACGGATACTTTGCGATCCATCCCAAACCACCTTTTCAAAAGCCGTGTGTCTCTGAAACCGGCCTTCGTCTTTCAACGGAAAGTTGGTTTGCCAAAATCGCTCATCGGCATGATCGTGCTTACCACCCCCTCTTGAACATTCAGAGTTGGATCCGGTTGCCTCTTGGTGTGGTGTATGGATTAGTGCCTTTTTCGCTTGGGGCCGGGATGGCGGTTGGTGGTTGTGCTGGAGCAGCTTCCCTTGGAGGAAGAGGCAGCGGAGATTTGTGTGCCCTGTCCATCATGGGTGGCGCGCATTTAATACAAATGGCTCCGACCGTGTTTCAAAACACCGTACGCCCGGATTTACGACACTGGGAGCTTCTTCCTGCAGCGATCGTTTTAACCCAGGCAGCCTACCTGGAGTCTGAGTCCTGTCATACTGATCAGGCTCGGCTGCATCTCTTAGTAACTCAACCTCTCGTCCCACTCTCCCACTAATTTGAAAATAGGAACCTTGTTACCAACCCTTCCTGCCTGTCCGTAAGCCTCCCTTCCCGGTTAGGAGTCAATAACCTTAGCCGTCACAGAAAAATGAAAAGAGCGATAGTAATTTAGATATTCATATTGCTGACTGGCGAGGTTTCATTGGGCCTGAAGCGTTGCAGGACAAGAAGGGCATCTCCCCTTCGGTTGTGTTTTCCTTTGATGAGTTTATCCATTTAGATACAGTATGTATCAAAATGGAGAACAATTGATGTTGAAGTGACATAAAGAGACATGTTGAAATGAAGGAATAATGGTTGAATTTTTCATAGGTTTGTTCTTCACATTCTGACTCATGTCATACTTCATCATCATGGGAATGGGTCTTGCTTGTTTTTGCTTAATGAATAAGGAACAAAATATGACACACACACAACTGGAAGATTCACGAATGTTTCCTCTTGGGCGGACAGGATGTGTCGGGTACCTCAGTCTCGCTCTCACCCTGTTGGGTATGGGGTTAATGATAATGGGGGCAAGCAAGGGATGCGCCGAAGCTAAACCTCCGGAAACCTTAGCTCCTGCTCCACAAAGTATTTCGGTGTACGCCCTTTCGCGTGGGAAAGGGGTGCCTGATCAGGCCAGGGACGTGCTAGCCCAATCTCGAACTCTCCTCAAGGCCGCCCAAGAACGCGGAGAAGTCCTGCAAGTGGTTGAGCAACGCATTGGAATAGAGGGAGAGACCAGGATCTGTGCGGAATTTTCTCACGCAGAATCGGCCCGGACCATAATTGATCAGATTCAGCGGCTAGGCCAAGGCGTGGACTTGATCAACATAAAAGTCGAACCGTGTCCACCATGACGGATTTCTCCCCCCGCACGAACCCGGTTGGCCGAATAGGTCATCAATTAGGTCCTAGGGTTTTCGTATCGATCAACAAGGATGTTCATCATTATTTTCAAAGGAGTTGAAACATGAAAAGTTATCGATTCCCTTTCACTCAAGTTTTGATCCTGGTAGGGATGGTCTTCGGATTAACGGGCTGTCCACGGCATACCACTCCACTGCCACCTGTCGATATTGGACCCAAAAATTCTCCGGAACAGGGCAGGCAAATGTTGTCTGATAACGCGAAACAGAAACGAGATGAGTGGAAAACCAAAACTTTTGAGGAGTTTAAAACCCAAACCTACAAAGAACCATTTGAAGGTGGAAAATATATTGTGAACGGTGATACCGCGATTCTCAATGAAAAACTCCTGCAGGAATTTTTTGAGACACGTATCAAGGAATCGATCGGCCCTGCCGAAGGCGGTCGAAAGAAATTAACTGTCCATCAAGTCAATGGCCAGGACGCGGTTTGGAATTCTATAGAAAAACGGCAGTTGACCTACTGTGTCAGCAAAACATTCGGCACGAATTACAACCAAATGGTGGCGGATATGCAGTCCGCAGGAGGGACATGGGAAGCCGTAGCTGCGGTCGATTTCATTCATGTGGCCGGAGAGGATGACTCGTGCACGGCGTCCAACCCCAATGTGGTTTTTGATGTGCGTCCGGTCAACGTGAACGGACAATACCTGGCTCGAGCCTTTTTCCCGGATGAGCCTCGGTCTACACGAAATGTCTTAGTGGATAACAGTTCGTTTCAATTAGATCCTAATGGAAAATTGAGTCTGCAAGGGATCTTGCGGCATGAATTAGGCCATACAATTGGGTTCCGGCATGAACATACACGACCGGATTCCGGCGCATGCTTCGAAGATAATAACTGGCGACCGTTGACCAGTTACGATGCCTTCTCGGTCATGCATTATCCGCAATGTAACGGCAAAGGGGATTGGTCGTTGACTCTGACCAACATCGATAAAAATGGGGCAGCGTGTTTGTATGGACCCGCGCAGGGGTTTACCATTGATTCCTCAATTTGCCAGGGACCAGAGGAGCCCGCTGGGCCTGTGGCCTGCGGACCAAAAACGGAAAGCTTTACTGGGCAGAGTGTGGCAAAAAACGAAGAGAAAACCTATGGCCCCTTTGCGGTGGTTTCAGGAACATTAGTGGAAGTGGTCATGCATGGAGAAGCCAATCCCGGCGATCCCGATCTGTATGTACGGTTTAATCAGGATCCAACAACTACCGCCTACGATTGTCGCCCCTATCTCTCGGGCGCGGAAGAAAAATGTACCCTGGATGTCCCAACGAATGGGACCGCCGTCCATGTGAAAGTTCGGGGATATTCAGCAGCCCATTTCAACCTCACGGTGACCCATACCCCCACACATTAATCGCTCACCACATCTGACAAGGGCAGGGAGGGACATACCTCCCTGCCGATCCTTTTGAGAGTCTGGAGCAAAAATTTTCAGACGGATTAAAGAGAGTGTTACAAACGAGAGTCAGGGGGAAGTTTTCGCGCAGCGGAAGCCGATGGTTGCGGAACGTTCTTCTGGAAAAGCCCCTCCTCGGGTAGCCGCACGCAGCATGACCGGCCGACTTTTCCATGATCCGCCGCGAACAATCTTGTAACGCCCCATTTTGGGACCGGGCGGATTCTTTTCCGGCATGATGGGATAGTAATCCGGTCCCAGCCAATCATTGACCCATTCCGCGATATTACCCGCCAAATGAAATACTTTATAAATACTTTGGCCATCCTCGAAACTGTCCACCGTGGCGACCAGGGGGATTTCATGGACATGGTATTGCCCGAACACGGCTAAGTCCGCAGTCGGGTCCATTTCACCCCATGGGAAAATCCGTGCAGACTCTCCCCTAGCGGCTTTTTCCCATTCAGCTTCAGAAGGTAATCGCTTGTGATGATATTCACAAAAATCTTTAGCCTCTTCCCATGTCACATAGAGAGCCGGCCATGGTGCCAGCGCCTGATCCGGGATGAAATGCACACTAATGAGATGCCAAATAAGACCTCTTAATTCCCTCGAAACCGGCCGTTTGCTGTCCAGAAAGTACGCGAGATATTCACCGAGGCTCGCTTCATACTTGTCGATTGAAAATCCATCCACCCAAATACGCCGTTGAGGGAATTCCGTGTCGTCGTAATGCATTTCAAAACCGTGTCGCACATCATCGCGACGGTTGGTTCCCATTAAAAAAAATCCTTCCGGAATAGCGATTTGGGGTGAGGATTTGGCAAAGCCGGCAATGTGAATGATATGCTCATCGACCTCGGCGGGCGGCGGGTCGATATTTCCTATCGCAAAAGCGGGTAGCCCCAAGGTAAGCCATATGGCCAAAAATGGGGTAAACAGACGATAATACCCGAAAAAAAGCGGTACGAAAGGCATGGAGATTTGGTGCATGGATCTTGATGGTTTATGTGAATACAAACGCTAGCAGTCTACGTGAATGCCACTTTTATGAGCAAGCCAGGAATAAATGAAGCTTTAAAATAAGGTGAGGGATAGGTCGATGAAAAAATTTGGAAATCGGCAGTTAACGGGATTGGTGCAATCGGAAATTCGGGCAATGACCACAGCCTGTAACTGCGTTAAGGGAATCAACCTGGCGCAGGGAGTTTGTGATACAGGAGTTCCAGAGCCAGTCATACGTGGGGCCAAAGAGGCTATGGACAAGGGGATCAATACCTATACGAGATTTGATGGCCTGGCCAATTTGCGGCAGGCATTGGCTCACAAATTGGCCACGTATAACGCCATCAAGGCTGACCCCGAAACGGATATCACCGTGAGTAATGGCGCAACCGGTGCGTTTCAATGTGCCTGTATGGCGTTATTGAATCCCGGGGATGAAGTCATTGTGTTTGAGCCATATTATGGCTATCACATCAGTACCCTTTTGGCGATAGGGGCTGTGCCACGCCTGGTTCCCTTACAAGGCCAGAATTGGGAGTTTTGTCTGGATGATGTGGTACAAGCCTTGACCGATCGGACCAGAGCGATCCTGGTCAATACTCCAGGTAACCCCACAGGGAAAGTATTTACCAAAAAGGAATTGGAAAGCCTTGCGGCGTTATCCCAACAGCATGATCTGCTGATCTTCACTGACGAAATCTATGAATATTTTCTTTATGACCAGCGTGAGCATGTCAGTATCGCCTCGTTGGTGGGGATGGCCGATCGGACCATCACCATTTCCGGTTATTCAAAGACCTTCAGTATTACGGGGTGGCGCATCGGACATTCCGTGGCACCTCCTCCTTACGCCGAGTTAATTGGAGCCATGAATGACTTACTCTATGTCTGCGCCCCCGCACCGCTCCAATATGGCGTGGCAGTAGGCATTCAAGAATTAGGACTTTCTTTTTACCAGGAGGTGCGTCAATCATTTCAGGGAAAACGGGATCGTTTTTGCGCAATTTTGGAACGGGTGGGTCTCCCACCCACGATTCCGCAAGGGGCTTATTATGTGTTAGCTGATGTATCCAGAATTTCAGGCCGAACGGGAAAGGAGCGTGCCATGTGGATCCTAGAGAAGACCGGGGTAGCCGGCGTTCCCGGGGAAGCTTTTTTTCAAGCAGACCGTGGCCGACAATATATCCGATTCAGTTTTGCCAAAACGGATGGAGACCTAAATGAGGCATGCGAACGGTTACAAAGGTTAGCCTGACGATCAACCCCAACAAGAAAGAGGCTCACATGAAAAACCCGTTCTTGTTATACTATCCTTCAATGCAAAAGAGCACGTGTTTGATAATTTTAGGTGGCCTCCTTATTGTGACAAGCCTTTCGGGTTGCGCAGTAGACAGGTATCAGCAACAGGCGGATGCCATCAAAGGCCATGTGGAAACCTTCTATGGCCATTTGCAATCCCATCAGATTGACCAAGCCGTATCTGAAAATGAACAGATCGAAGTAATCGCTTTAAGCGCGGAAGAACGCCTACTCCGTCGTGTCGGCCAGATGAATCAGGGTGAAAAAACTCAAGAATGGAAAATCATAAAAACAGCCAAAGAAACAGCTGCAGAGAATTGGTTAGCTCTTGCCCGTTATTTTTCGGAAGCCCAACAATATCACAAAGCCCGTGGCACCTACCGACGGATTATTGAAACCTACCAAGACTCTCCGTACCACTCGTATGTCGATCGTGCGAAAATGGGCTTGCGGGATGTGGAAACCATCCTGGATCCCGGCAAACTTCCTGAGTCCCCTGAAAAATAGTCGACCTGACTTCTGAGTTTTCTTAGAAAAATTTTACTGGAGGGGCTGGGCTATTTATCCAGTTCCATTATGCGAATGGGGGAATTTTTTACCTAAAAATGTAGAACCTGAGTAATCTTATTTAAGATGAGAATGTGTGAGTAGTTCTGAGATGGCAAAGGAGAAGTCGATCATTGTGCATAAAAACTTTCTCCTTCTAGTGGTGGGCACCAAGCCTTTACGATTTGAACATTCTGAATTGTACAAGGGGAAAATTTGGTACAAAACCCCTGAGGGCCATAAGCAGTCAGATGCGATCCAACTTTAGAATCAGATCCAGCACCCTCGGGCCACGGCGCTAACCCAAAGGTCCAATCTCCCTGTAGGCTTTGTGGGTCTTTATAATACACGTTAAAGGCAATGAATCCTGCCCCAGTGGTGGTGCAATTAACATTGTAGGGAGGTACTTGAAAATCAACATGAAAAATGTAGCCGTCTTCCACCCAGGAATCCACAATTTCAATTTGCAGTTCACTGGCCTGGCCTGAAATCGTCAAGCTCAAAGAACAGAAAAAGCTCAGAAAAAAGGCGAGACCGATTGAATATTTCCTCGGTGTGGGAGTTTTTCTGCATAAAAATTGAAAAGATTCCAAGAAGCAACCATTCATAAGGAAACCTTCATCACTGGTTTATGGATTCAATAGAACGGGTTCATTCATCTGGCTCATGGACCGGCTGTAATTTTCCTCCTACTATACCCGTTATTTTTCAGATACCGTCAATACATCAAAGGAGGGGTTAGGACTGAAAGAGTTTCTTGAATGAAGAAAGAGGAGAGAGAAAGGGGAAGGCGGTTAGGCTTTCAAGAGAAGGGAAAACCTTTTCAGATGCACATCGAAAAGAGATCGGGATTCTCCCCAAAATGTTGCAAAGCCTTTGTGGTGATTTGTCGGCCTCGGGCCGTTCGATCCAGATATCCCGATTGAAGCAGAAAGGGTTCATATACATCTTCTAAGGTAGCTTTTTCTTCCTGGACGGCTGCGGCCAATGCCTCGATGCCAACCGGCCCTCCTTTAAATTTCTGAATAATGGTCAAGAGAATTTTTCGATCCATTTCATCAAACCCTGCTTGATCAACCCCTAACCATTGTAAGGCTTCCTGTGCGACACGTCTCGTAATGTGCCCCTCAGCTTTGACCTCTGCAAAGTCACGGACGCGTTTGATTAACCGATTGGCAATACGGGGAGTCCCACGAGCCCGGCCAGCAATTTCTCCTGCCCCATCATCATCAATACGGACTCCGAGCAGTCTGGCGGAACGGGCAACGATAACCTGAAGTTCTTCAGGCAGATAAAAATCGAGTCGATAGACAAGCCCAAAACGTTCCCGCAGAGGAGAAGTGAGAGAGCCCGCTCGGGTGGTGGCTCCAATGAGGGTAAAAGGCGGAAGATCTAATTTCATCGTGCGCAGGGAGGGGCCCTGTCCAATCACCAAATCGATTTGGTAATCCTCCATGGCTGGATACAATACCTCTTCAGCCGCTGGCGGCAATCGATGAATTTCATCGATGAACAGAACATCCCGTGGTTGGAGATTGGCTAAAATGGCAGCCAGGTCTCCCGCATGAGTCAGCACGAGCCCGGAGGTAGAGCGAATTGTGCCTCCCATTTCCTTGGCGATAATATGCGCGATAGTGGTTTTACCCAATCCAGGAGGTCCATAGAAAATGGCGTGATCAAGGGCTTCTCCTCGTCCCGTTGCAGCGTCAATACAGACTCGAAGCGATTCTTTCATCCGCTCCTGCCCAATGTACTCAGCTAAGCGTTGAGGTCTAAGAGCCCCCTCGAGGCTTTGCTCTTCTTCTATTAGATGAGTGGTAAGAACCCGGTCGTCCATAGACGGAATCTGTCTAAAGAGAAAAATTCGAAGGCATATTTTGCTTATGACTGTAGAAAAAAGAAAGAGGGAGAAGGGTAACTCCCTCTCTTGGGAAATGACTTGAAAACTGGAAACAGACTGGGAGGCGAGAAAAAACTGCGCCCCACAACAGGATCCCTAGAATCCTGAAAATAAATCCTGACATCCAAGGCAGAATTCAACATTCACTTGTCGTTCAAGAAAGTTCACGAGAAATCCTTGTTTTTCATACAAGAGTTTAGCGCCCATCAGGGTTTCATTAGGAAAATCCTCCGGTCCGAGAAGATCTCGAATTTCTTTGGTGGTTTTAGCCCCGAGGATGTGGCGGAAAACCCCTCTGACTTTATGGGCAAATCGATTATTGATAAATATTAAATCCACTTTTCCGTCCGTGATGCGCACTCCTGCCATTGCGCCAGTAGGATTTTCCTTGTCCCACAACAAAATAAAAGTTCCTTCTTGCTCGGCCCGAACGCCCGAAATTCTTGCTTCGACAAGAGCTTCTACGGCAGTCGCTTCAGGATCTCCCAATTTCACCCGGTAAAGGGAAATTTCTGCAGCATTGATATCCTTGGCTTCTTCAACGCTGTTGCGAGTAAGTTCGTAGGGAGCTGCCCATGTCAGTGGAGAAAAAAACAAGGGGCTTATTATCATAAGGGCAGTCCAGATACATTCTGCTTTCAGATTTTTCATGAAATTCCTCTTGATAAGGGAAATAGTAATTAGGCTGGGAATGAGAAAATCGAAAAATTCTGTCTATTCAAAATGACTCCTTGGACTTGCAAGATTGTATCCGACCATTCATATAAGGGTCAATTACAAAGGTCAAGAGAGGCCACAGTCCAGTGGATTCGTATGATATAATTGCCTTCCATGAAACATTCCATCGTCATAAAAGGGGCACGTCAACATAATCTCAAGAATCTCGATCTGGAGATTCCCCGTGATCAATTGGTGGTGATTACCGGATTAAGCGGCTCAGGGAAGTCGTCTTTGGCTTTTGACACCATTTATGCCGAAGGCCAGCGGCGCTATGTCGAATCGCTGTCCGCCTATGCCAGGCAATTTCTTGAGCAGATGACCAAGCCGGATGTGGATTCCATTGAAGGGCTTTCGCCTGCCATTTCTATCGAACAAAAGACGACAAGTCACAACCCCCGCTCCACCGTGGGGACCGTGACGGAGATCTATGATTATTTTCGTCTCTTGTTTGCCAGAATCGGACAACCCTTTTGCCATCTCTGTGGAAATGGGATAGCTGCGCAAACGGTGCAACAAATGGTGGACGCCATTCTCGGGCTTCCTCTTGGCACAAAAATACATGTTCTGGCTCCCATTGTGCGAGGACGAAAAGGCGAGTATCGAAAGGAATTGCTTGCAGCTCGCAAGGCCGGATTTGTTCGCGTGCGCATTGATGGAGTGATTCGGGATCTCGGGGAGTCCATTACTTTACATAAACAACGAAAGCATACGATTGAGATTGTGATTGATCGACTTACCGTCAAGTCAGAGACTGGTGTGGCGCGTCGCTTGGCGGATTCAGTGGAAACTGCGCTCAAGATGGCGCAGGGCCTCGTTGGGGTGCTGACGGAAGATGATCAGGTTCGAGTCTATAGCGAACACCTGGCCTGTATTCAGTGCGGCGTCAGCTATTCAGAGATTTCCCCAAGAATTTTTTCATTTAACAGTCCCCATGGGGCCTGTAATGGTTGCGATGGCATTGGATATGAAACTTCCAGTCATTCGGAATGGGAGGAATGGACTTTCGACACCCCCTGCAAGATATGCGGCGGAGGCCGACTCAAAAAGGAAAGTCTTGCCATCAAAATCGGAGGACAGTCCATTGCCGAGGTGACCCATAGGTCTGTGCGGAACACCTTGTCATTTATCGAGGCCTTAGCCCTCACCGATCGTGAGAAGATGATTGGGCAGCGGGTTCTGAAAGAAATTCGGGAACGGTTGGAATTTTTACTCAACGTCGGATTGGCCTACCTCACCTTGGATCGTCCTTCTGCTACATTGTCGGGAGGAGAAGGACAACGGATTCGATTGGCCACGCAAATCGGATCAGGATTGGTAGGGGTGCTCTATATCCTGGATGAACCCAGTATCGGGTTGCACCAACGGGATCACCGGCGGTTACTCCAAACGTTACTACGGTTACGGGACATGGGGAATACCGTCGTGGTGGTTGAGCACGATGCCGAGACCATGCGCGCTGCCGACTATTTGTTGGATTTAGGACCAGGCGCTGGCGTGGAAGGCGGACAGTTAGTTGCTCATGGTCCTCCCTCGGTCGTGATGGCTCATCCAGGCTCCCTAACCGGCCAATATCTGAATGGGAGTCGCCGGGTATCTCTACCTCAACGCACACGGCAAGCCAAAGGGTTTTTGACTGTCGTGGGGGCGGAAAAACACAATCTTCAGCACGTGACCGTACAGTTTCCGTTGGGTATGTTGACCTGTGTGACCGGTGTGTCAGGGTCAGGAAAAAGTACCCTGGTCGTAGATGTATTATTCCGCTCGCTTGGGCAGGGGTTTTCCCAGAAGAAACCGGTTTTTGAAGGATGTCGGGAGATACGCGGACTTGATCAACTGGATAAACTGATTGATATTGATCAATCTCCGATTGGACGGACTCCTCGTTCAAATCCCGCCACCTATACCGGCCTCTTTAGTTTTATCCGTGATCTGTTCGCCCAATTACCGGAATCCCGTGTGCGAGGCTACAAGCCAGGCCGTTACAGCTTCAATGTGAAAGGCGGGCGATGCGAGGCGTGTCAGGGTGATGGCCTGATAAAAATTGAAATGCATTTTCTCCCGGACATTTATGTGACCTGTGAGGCTTGTAAAGGCCAGCGATACAACCGAGAAACCTTGGATGTGACCTACAAAGGGAGAACGATCGCAGAAGTATTAGACATGACGGTGGCCGAAGCCCTTGATTTTTTTGTAAACATTCCGCCAATCCGCAGCCGACTTCAAACATTATCAGATGTGGGTCTGCATTACATTAAACTCGGGCAATCGGCGACCACGTTGTCCGGGGGTGAAGCACAACGGGTCAAGCTTTCCAGGGAACTTTCGAAACGTCCAACTGGGCGAACGCTCTATATTTTAGACGAGCCTACGACGGGGCTGCATTTTGTGGACATTCAACGGTTGTTGGATGTGCTCGACCGTCTGGTGGAAACGGGAAATACCGTCCTCGTCATTGAACATAATCTAGATGTGATTCGGAATGCGGATTGGATCATTGACCTTGGGCCGGAAGGTGGAGATCAAGGAGGCTTTGTGGTCGCGGAGGGAACCCCTCAATCCGTGATGCGGGCCAAGGCATCACGGACAGGGCAAGTGCTACTCGAAGATAGTGAGAGTCGGGCGTCCTAAGGGGGGACTAGGCTTTTTTCTTATAAATATTCAACCCGATTTTCTCTTCTCGACCGGGTATGGAGACATTGCCTTCGGTTGAGGCAATGATCGTCGTTTTTCCCGATGAAGAAGGACCAAAGTCTTTAGACAGGTCTATCTTAATGGTCAGCATCGTTCCGTCAACTGTCAATTCCACGTTTTTCATGTTTCTGTCCTCTCCATTGTTTCAAGTCATACATGTTCAAGGGTGGCTGAAATCTCGTGCTGCCTCATTCCGACAAGCCCGCGAGGACCAAGAGTGCTCCGACTCCAATCGTATAGGGAATAACGCAGGTGTAGAACACCGACTCAAGAGAAGAGGGCCTCCAATTGTTGGTTGGCCGTGACTTGTGGTTCTTATAAATAAATTCATAGGAAAAAATCAGCATGCCAATGGTCAGAACAATCACCCGACTGGTTCGAGGCCAGGTGTAGAGGCCGACTAAGAGATAGCTGGCGGTATGAAATCCGCTAAATGCACAGAGGACAGGACCCAGGAAAAAATAAAGAAATGAGGCTGTCAATCGATAAGATCCCATAGCTGGCGGGAATGGAAGCTCTGGCGGTTCCATTATTTGACTGCTGCAGGCACTGAAGGGCTGGACATTCCGGCGGGAGAGGGAGGCTGTTGTGTTGCGCAGGTTTTGCATACACGCGGACGCCTTTTCAGGTAAGAGACTTTCCCGCTGGCAAGGCAACTATAATGGACGAACCGTTCACAGATACTGCAACGAGACCACCCTCCCCGGAGCATGGTGAGGTTCCGGTACAACCCTTCCTGACACACCCCACAAGTTTCCGGTTCAATCCCCAGTAACAGGGGTTCCCATTCTCCGCCTCGGTTTCGAATACTCATGGTGGAAAAGTATACTGAGTGGCTCCGATGAAAACAATGAGGAAAACTCTGATGGGCGATCTACAGGATGCATGCCCCACGCGTCCTATGGTCGCAATTTGACACTCCAAAAATCCATTTGATAGGGTCTCCAACGATCTTTTCTATCCTTCCACAGCGTTTATTCGCTCCCTTGTGAACATTCAAGCCTATTTAGACCAACAGCGCCAACGGGTTGACCAGTTTCTGGAGCGTAGCCTTCCCGCACCCTCGGCTCATCCTCAACGGTTATACGAGTCAATGCGGTATAGCCTGTTGGGTGGAGGCAAACGCATTCGTCCGATTTTGACAATTGCTGCTGCCCAAGCCTTGGGATATGACGGTGATGCCATGTTGCCGTTCGCCGCTTCTTTGGAATTTGTTCATACCTATTCTCTTATTCATGACGATCTCCCGGCGATGGATGACGATGATTATCGGCGAGGCCGGTTAACCAACCACAAAGTATTCGGGGACGGAATGGCGATCCTGGCCGGTGATGCCTTGTTAACCATGGCCTTTGAGTTATGCAGCCAGGGCGATATCCAAAATGTCTTCTCGGCTAGACAACAGTTAGACATTGTGCGGGAATTGGCACTCGGTTCTGGTCATCAGGGAATGGTGGGCGGACAGGTGATGGATATTCAGGCCGAAAACCAGAAGATTGAACTGGCTCATCTTCAGCAAATACACACCTATAAAACGGGGCGTCTGATCCGAGCCGCAGTCCGCATTGGCGGCATCATCGGCAAGGCGACTTCTCAACAGATGCAATGCTTAACTGACTATTCGGAGGATATTGGGCTGGCTTTTCAAATCGCCGACGACGTTCTGAATATGGTGGGGACTCGGGAGGAATTGGGAAAAGACGCGGGGACAGATGAAAAGAGAGGGAAGCAGACCTATCCTTCATTTTTTGGAGTTGATGGCGCTAGAAAATTGGGAGAAGAATGTATCCAACGGGCCATTGCGCGATTGGAATCTTTCCATAAACCGGCAGAGCCCTTACGGCACATTGCGACCTATATCATGGCACGTCATAATTGAGCCATTGTTGCATGGGGCGGCGTCCCTGAAGCCAATTTTCGATCCTTCTCCTCCAATTCCAATTTGAAACATTCTTCTGCTTTCGTATTAAGCTGAGCCTTTATTGAACGGGTTTTAAGCTTCAGATTTTTATGAAAGTACTCATTACAGGATCGTCGGGATTCATCGGGACTGCGGTGACACGTGCGGTGATTGCTCATGGCGATGAGGTTCGCGTATTGATTCGGCCCACCAGTAATCCGAAAAACCTTGAAGGCTTGCCCGTCGAAACCATTCACGGAGATTTGCAGGACCCTCCGTCGCTCAAAAAAGCGATTGCCGGCTGCCAAGGCCTCTATCATGTGGCCGCGCATTATGCATTGTGGGATCAGGATCCCGCTACCTTTTATAAGATAAACGTAGAAGGCACAAAAAATTTATTATGTGCAGCAGGGGAGGCGGGCGTCAAACGAATCGTCTACACCAGTACGATTGGTGCAATTGGGTTGCCTGATGATGGGGGACTGGGAACTGAATCCCGCTTTCCAACGTTGGCTCAGCTGTCCGGCGATTACAAGCGTTCAAAATTTTTGGCCGAGCAAGAAGTCTTAAGAATGGCTCAACAGGGACTACCGGTGGTCATCGTGAATCCAACAGCTCCGGTGGGAGAACGGGATATCAAACCCACTCCAACAGGACAAATCATCGTCGATTTTATGCGCGGCCGAATGTTGGCGTATATTGAAACCGGGATGAATTTAGTAGATGTCGAGGATGTCGCCATTGGGCATGTACGGGCCATGGAACGCGGTCGAATTGGTGAGCGGTATATTCTGGGTAATCAAAACCTGAAATTGAAAGAAATTTGCCAGATACTCAGCCGATTAACTGGAGTCCCCGCTCCGCGCCTTCAACTGCCCTGGCAGCTGGTGCTTCCCCTGGCATACGTGAATCAATGGATTGCCAATCTGGTGACCCACAGACCTCCCCGAATTCCTCTGGAAGGGGTGCGGATGGCCAAGTACCATATGCATTATGATTGCACCAAGGCACGGCAGGAACTTGCTCTTCCCCAAACCCCGGTGGAAGCGGCCCTGAAGAAATCGGTACAGTGGTTCCGCCAACACGGATATGGCTAATCTCTTCTCCGGGATCTTCTTATGCACCATTTATGAGGAATTGGGCAATGGAATTCATCTTTCTATTCACTAACACCCTTATTCTCAGACCCTATGTTTTTGTCTTTTTAGCGGTCTCATTATATATCGGACAACAACTTTTAGGGTGGCGGCGGACCGGCCGGTTATTTGGCGTCACGTGGGCTACTGCATTTATTTGTGAATATGCCTCGACGCGGATCGGTATCCCCTTTGGCAAATATTTTTATACGGAGGCCACGCAAGGCCATGAGTTATATATTTCCAATATCCCATTCATGGATTCCCTCTCATTTTCCTTTTTATTATTTGCCAGCTATTGTGTGGCTCTTATTTTCGTCCTACCCCCTGTAAAACGGGCGAAGCAACATGGATGGTTATTCGATCCCGCGCTAAGGACCGCGTGGCCTGTCATGGGATTAACCGTGGTGTTATTTACGTTTTTGGATGTTGTAATCGACCCCGTTGCCCTTCAGGGGGAACGATGGTTTTTGGGAAAGATTTACGGCTATCCGGAAAAAGCCGTTTATTTCGGTGTTCCCCTTGCGAATTTTGCAGGATGGTTCATCGTTGGCTTCCTCTCTCTTCTGGGCTACCGTTGGGTGGAACGGGGTCCTTATGCCTCAGATCCAATACCCCGGGAGGTGGTGAAATGGGAGTTGCTTCTGGGAATCGGGCTCTACTATGGCATCCTCACCTTTAATTTAGGTGTGACGTTTTGGATTGGTGAAGTGCTGATGGGCATCGTGGGATACTTTATTTTTTCCCCCCTGACTGCCGCCCTTCTCGTGACCCTGTGGCGGGGATTATCCAGTTCCAAAGCGCAGGAATTTTGAGGCGAACAGAATCTTTTTCAAACAGATCCCGGATGTCATCGGCGATTATGGCTTGAGGCCACGACCAGAGGGTCGGTATGATGCAGGCATGAAGGGATTTTTTATTCGCTGTGCGATCACGGGATTTGCCGTGTTATTGGCAAGCCAGGTAATTCCTGGTATTGAAATTACGGGATTAGCTTCGGGGATCGCTGCAGTGGTCATTCTTTCATTTCTTAACGCCATCATCCGCCCCATTCTGTATCTCCTTTCGGCTCCGTTCATTCTAGTGACGTTCGGGCTATTCGTGGTTTTCATTAATGGATTTTTGCTCTACCTGGTGTCGGTATTAGTTAAAGGGTTCATTGTCTCCGGATTTTGGCCGGCGGTGGGGGGAGCGCTGATCATTAGTTTCGTCAGTGCGGTGTTAAATCTCTGGGTCTCTGAGCAAGGCCGAATAGAAATTGTCACACACCCGTCACCGGGTCGGAAAATCCGACATATCAATTAACGATAAAAACATTGATTGTCTCATTTCAGGCCGATGAGGGATCCACGAACATATCGGGAGCAGATGAGGGAAGAACCGTTTCGCTTTTGACAAGGTCTTCATTTGACATTCACCGTGCTGAATAATTCTAAGAGGAAACATATGCATGGCCAATCGTCTTGAATCCACATTAGCAACCAAGCAACAAAGTACGCTTCAAAAAATTCTGACTTCGGCGGTCAATGAGGTCGGGATGGAGGCGGTCTTGGTGGCCATCATTACGCATGATGGCGGACCATTGGTCGAGCAGGTCTCCCGAGGATTTTCTCCGAGAGAAATTCGAGCGATCCTGCGCGCGCTTTCAATCGAGGATTTGAAAAGTGTGAATGCCCGCAATGGGACAGGAGGAGCGGAGTTAGAGAGTATTCTCCGAATTCGCATGATTACTCCTGGGAGCAAGGTGGCGTTGGTGCTCCCTTTAAAGTTCGGCGGACGGGTGTATGGCACACTGGTCCTTGCCAGGCGAGAAAATGTGGCGCTGACGAAACGAGAAAAGACGACTCTTTCAGCCAATGTCACTCACATTACCGGAGAATTAAAAAAAGCCGGGTTATTTGGTTCATCATTGGTTTTGAGCAACCCGTTAGTGGCTCATGAACCCGTGACTGTGGCTGAGGAAGAGGGACAGGCTCCGGTGGCACGCACCTATTCCAATGCTGATGTGCAGGAGCGGATCGCTAGCATTTTATCAGAAGTTGATGGGGAGCTATCTTTTGATCGAGGATGGGTCAGCCTTTATGATCCCCTTGCGGCTACTCTGGAAGTATTGGGTGTATTCGGAACCCAGAAACGGGATGTGGGGCCCGGCCACCATCTTTCGCTAGACGATTCTGCCTCCGGATGGTCTGTCCGTCATCGAAAGCCCCGCTGTGATAATAACCTGGCTTCCACCCAGGGTCGGTTTCACGACTATAAACAATTATATCGCGATCGATTCGCATCGACCATGGTCGTGCCGTTTTTCGTCAGGGGTCGAGTGGCGGGTACCGTCACGCTAGCTTCCAAAAACCCTAACCATTTCGATCAAATCGGTAGCGATTCCAAAAGCCTCGAGGCGGTCACGACCAAATTAGTGGAATTATTTGAAGACCCCTCCTGTCATTTATCCGTCATGGAAGCCGCTCCAATTCAACCAGAACAACCCGCCGTCAAAGGCCAGGTCATTTCGGTTCCCCCTGAAGTGGATGTGCGCAAAGAAGAGCGGCGGGCCGCGCTACATGAAGTGAGTTCCTTTCTGGCCACAGAAATCCGTGAGCCCATCGGATTTATCAGGGCTCAACTGGAAGAAATTACGACCGACGCCGACCTTGATTTCGATTCGCAAACCCGCGTCGAAAATGCCATGCGGGATATGATTCGTATTGAAACGGTGTTAAATGAAATTCTGGACTTTGCCAAACCGTTGGAACTTGATCGAAAGATGTGTCGAGTTCAGGATTTATTGGATAAAGCTTTTTCGTTAGTTTCCACAGATCTTCGGGTGAATCGAATCGAAGTCATCAAGAAAGTTCCGGTGCGGTTGGCCCAAGTCCGCTGGGACGAAGTGAAAATGCAGTATGTGTTTCTCTGTATTTTTAAAAATGCCATTGAAGCCATGTCTCCTGGAGGACATTTGCGGGTGGAAGTCATGCTTACCCGAGCCCGAAAACCTGAGCTTCAAATTGTCATTGCTAACGATGGGGTCCCCATCCCGGCCGAATTAGTGGATAAAGTCTTTGAACCTTATTTCACTACCAAACGATCAGGCACTGGGTTGGGGTTGGCGACCGTCAAAAAAGTTGTTGAGGAGCATCAGGGCCACATTAGCATAGCCAGTGAGGCTGACAAGGGAACGACAGTCACCATCCTAATGCCTGCACCACGGCCAAAAACTCCTTATCGTCCTCGACGTCCAGTCGATCGCACCAGAGGAAATTCCTGAAGAATGGGACATTACGGGTTTCTAGCCATTTTGGCCGCGAAACTTGACACCAACGGCTAATCTGAATAAGATTCCGCTTCCTATTGGATATAATACGAATATTCACACGTCCCGACCATTTTCTATTGTTAACCCGTCATAACCAAACAAAGGAGCGGTCTTATGAAAGGGATTGGAATTTTTCTTGGAACAGTGGGTGCTAGCACCTTGGCCCTATCGATGGCCTTCGCCAATCCGGGGTTGTTGCCCAGTCACCCAGGGTATCCGGCTGCCGGGAAATCCCCGGTGACCGGTCAAGCTACCGCTAATGATCCTGGTCAGACCAATGCAGGAGGAGACAAGAGCCTTTTGTCTTCTCAGGAATTTGGGACCAAGGCAGCGATGAATGATGTCAATGATCCTAATCGTGGGCGGATCCTAAAATCGGAAGGTGCCGGTCGTTTGCCAGAAGTTTCAGGGCCCCTCAATAAAGTCACCACGAATCCAGCCGGGGCAAAATCGACCGTTATCAAGTAATTTCGTCTTTCAGGGTTTTAAAAATCTGAAAAAGGGTGCCAAAATTGGCACCCTTTTTTTGTAATAACTCCTCGTCCTTAATCAATTTTTCTTTTTCAGCCTAGCCATAAATGAAATAAATAGGGCCTGTCTTGAACCGGATTGATACAGAACTTGCAAAGGTCTTGAAAAGCAAAATTCGATCCCAGGGGCCATTGACCTTCCGGGACTTTATGGCGGTTGCTTTGTACGATGAGGCCAATGGATTTTATGCACAGGGCCCGAATATTGGGAGTCCTGATGGGCCGTTTGACACCAATGCGAAATTCCCAGCCTTTGGGTATGCCATGGCTCAAGCCATCAATCATGCCGAAAAGAACATAGGTTGTCCCTTACGGATATTGGAATTAGGCGGGGGGACAGGTCAGTTAGGGAAAAGTATTATTTCTTTTCTTCAAAATCCTCATGAATACGTTGTTCTTGAAACCAGTCCTGGTTTGCGAGGCACTCAAGAACAAAAAGGACTTCAAGCAATTTCAAACTTAAAAAATCTTTCTCCCGGTCCAACCTTTGTTTTTGGAAACGAAGTGCTGGATGCGTTGCCGGTTCATCGGGTTATGGGGATGGGAAATGAGGAAGTTATGGAAATGTACGTAGATCTTGATAAGGACGGTGAATTTTTTGAACAACCAGGTCGCCTGTCGACTTCGGAATTGACCGAGCGGTTCAGATGCGAGGGCATTCAGCTTGGGCGAGGGCAAGTAGCGGAAGTTTGCTTGGAATTGAAGCCTTTTTTCCAGAGTGTGCGGCAGGTTTTGGAGCGAGGGTATGTCATTTTTATCGATTACGGTGACAGTGCGTCAAATTTATATTCACATCGACATCGAAATGGGACCCTTCGTTCCTATTATCATCAACAACAGATTCATGATCCGTTCTTTGCGGTAGGTCAACAAGATTTGACGGCCGACATAGACTATACTGCGGTGCTTTCTATCGGAGAGGAGGTGGGATTTGAAGTGGACGGTCCCATCCCACAAGGAACCTGGTTGCGCAATCTTGGAATTCAGGCCTATTGCGGATCCGAAGGTGATAGGGAATCTGATCAGGAAGAGATTAATGTGCTGACCAAGCCTGCCGGGTTGGGGAGCACCTTTGATGTTCTCATATTTAAAACAAGAGGTTTGCCTGCTGGACCAGGCCTTCATCCAGCATCATAAATGATTCTGTCAAAGTCTCCCCTAGCCCTGCCAAATCTCACTACATTTTTCTTTGAACTTGCATAGGTGATGGTTGGAGAAGACTATGGCTCGAACAGAGTACTCAAATTTAAATCTTGCGAAAAAATAAAATGCCTAGAAATTAGTCAATCTATCTAGCACCCACAAAATGTATGCCGCCTCTATGTTTTTTTAACCAAATATTGTAGAATCCACAAATTCATTCGATTGTTTTGTTTGTCCCCTTTCATTTTCCGCACTCATACACAACCGATAAATTGGTTTTTTTTGAGTTCCACGTTAAGCGTGGCACGTGTGATGCAGTGACTCACCTGTTGAGAAGATGGGAAGCAGGAGGCTTTCAAAGGAGGTAGAGTTATGAATTGTGGACGATGCAATGGGCTCATGGTAATTGATGATTGCCTTGACATTAAGGGAGGCATGGGGGAACTCTGGATCAGAGCCTACAGATGTATTATGTGCGGGAACCTCATGGATCCGGTCATAAATCATCACCACACCGGTGGTCCCGTTCAAGCGCAAGTTATTCCCTTCCGTAAAAGGCTACGGAGAGCCCCACGGACCCCCGTTGCCCGCTTGACCGCCTAACAGCCTAAAAAAGTGGGAAGACATGTTGTGCCTGGGAAAGGAAATTATTTCCCGTGGACCGCGATCGACTTACCAGTAAGGATGAAAATCGGATGAAGCCCTTCTCCCAGGATCTGTCACAAATTTGATTATTCTATTGGCTCTCCTGACATTTCTGAAGCGGGTTCGATAGGAGTGTATCTTTCCTACTCAAACGGACTCGGCCAACCCTCTCACCTCAAATCACTCATCTCCTTTTATCCTCGGCACCTTTTCAGGCTCCGGTGTTTGAGTTTGCCTGACAATCCTGTTTAAATCACCCCTGATAGCGCCTCATGGGAGTGTTGGAAAAGCCCGATAGCGGCGTTCTCCCCACATGGTCGTAAGGCTTGTCTGGCAATTTCCCCCAATTGTCGACTACACCTTCCATGCCCCAAATGAAGGACTCTTTTTATTTGTGAACAGTGAACAAATCTTTCTCCTGGGACTTCTGGGGGCCCTGTTGGTGTTCTTCATCTGGGAAAGATGGCGCTATGATTTGGTCGCCCTCAGTGCGTTGCTACTTTCCACACTTTTGGGATTCGTTCCTTCCGAAGAGGCATTTTTAGGGTTTGGTCATCCGGCGGTCGTCACCGTGGCCGCCGTGTTGATTATCAGTCGGGGATTGAGCAATGCGGGAGCGGTGGACATTCTCACGCGTTACGTCAAGCTCGCCACATCCTCTTCCCCATCACTCCATGTCACCGTCCTATCCTCCGTAGGTGGAATGATTTCCACCGTCATGAATAATGTCGGAGCCTTGGCGTTACTCATGCCGGTGGCCATACAATCGTCCGTCGAAGGCAAGCGTTCCCCTGCCATTGTGCTAATGCCCTTGGCGTTTGGAACGATTTTGGGTGGAATGGTCACTCTGATCGGAACGCCCCCCAATATCATCGTGGCCCTTTACCGGACGGAAATTGCCGGCCAGCCATTCCGGATGTTCGATTTCACTCCTGTGGGGGGAATCGTGGCACTGGTGGGCATTCTCTTTGTGTCACTGGTGGGTTGGCGTTTAATCCCATTTGCTCGACGATCAAAAAATGCCCCACAAGACCTGTTTCATATCCAGGAATATTTAACAGAGGTCAAAGTACCTGAAAGTTCCAAGGCCATAGGAAAGTCCCTGTCAGAGCTGGAAACCGCCACTGAGGATTCCGACGTCTTAATTATTGGACTGGTGCGAGGCGATCAGTCTATTCGGGGAGCGGCATGGAGGGAACACATTCAAGTCGGGGATGTCCTCGTTCTCGAGGCG
>JAOUGQ010000008.1 GCA_029865515.1 Nitrospirota bacterium | reverse complement strand
TTTTCCCAAAGACTTTTTGCTGATTGTGGACGAATCCCATGCGACAGTCCCGCAGTTTGGGGGCATGTACGAAGGAGATCACTCACGCAAGAAAACCCTGGTGGATTATGGTTTTCGCCTGCCGTCAGCGATGGATAACCGGCCGCTGAAATTTCCCGAGTTTGAGGCGTGCATGAACCAGGTGGTGTATGTTTCCGCGACTCCAGGTCCGTATGAGCTGAAGCACGCGGGGAAGGCGCTGGTTGAGCAAATCATTCGGCCCACCGGACTGATCGATCCGGTGATGGACGTGAAGCCTGCCAAGGGCCAGGTCGAACAGTTGCTCGGGGAAATCCGGCTGCGTGTGGCGAAGGGGCAGCGGATACTGGTGACGACCTTGACCAAGCGCATGGCGGAAGATCTCACCGAGTATTATCACGACCAGGGGTTGAAGGTCCGCTATCTGCATTCGGATATCAAAACGTTGGAGCGCGCGGAAATCATCCGGGATTTGCGACGGGGCGTGTTTGATGTGCTGGTCGGCATTAATTTATTGCGCGAAGGCCTGGATTTGCCGGAAGTCAGTTTAGTGGCGGTGTTGGATGCGGATAAGGAAGGCTTTCTGCGAGGGTATCGTGCTTTGGTGCAGACGGCCGGGCGCGCGGCACGCCATAGCGAAGGCACCGTGATTCTGTACGGCGATGTGGTCACCGATTCAATGCGGAAGGCATTAGAGGAAACCGGCCGCAGACGGACCATTCAATTAGCGTATAACGCCGAGCATGGGATCACGCCGGAGACGATCAAAAAACGCATCCATGACCTGGAGTACCAATTGGCGGAAGCCGATTATGTGGATGTGTCGTTGGCGGCAGAGGCGGTTGAGGCCTATGGAGCCGAGGGAGACTTGGAACAGAACATCGCGGCATTGGAAAAAGAGATGAAAGCGGCCGCCAAAGCCCTGGAATTTGAACGAGCCGCACAGTTGCGGGATACGGTCCGTGCTCTCCGCCAAAAGCTGATCCAGGTCGGTATTTAATTCGACCCCCCCAATCCGTTTTTTGTTTCCCTCCTTCATCCCCCAGGGCTAACCGGTCTTTATTCCCCCTGCTGTTATACCTGCCAGTTGTGAGCTGATATTCTTCGCCAAAAAAATCAGAAAAGTGCTTCCCCAAAAAATGTCAGGAATAATGTATTTTTCCGTCATCCCACCCGGTAGCCATCGTGGATCCATCCGAAAGCGTTAGGAATGACGTTTCAGGGGAAAAAGATTTTCGAAAATTCCTGTCAGGAAAAACCCAGAGATGAAACCCCGATGAACGGTATGTGCAGTCTGATTACTTGGACGGTGTAAACGGAAATGAAACGTGAGTGCTTCTTGAACCGGCTATACGTGTTTATAAACGTAGGCGCCGAGGAGCATGCCCAAGACGGTCAAGAGGTTCATTTTGAGGAGAAAGCCCAGCGTAAATTTTATCAAGACCAGATTCACGGTCACCGGGGGGTCCAAGCCCAGATTCAACGCTTGCCCGAAAATATTTTGCACGGTTCCCTGGGGTGCGACGACCTGAAGAATTTCCCCCAAAATACTGCCTAATAGTCCACCGATAAAAATAAATAAGAGTAAATAGCTCCCACTCTTTTTTAGCACCGATTGTCTCCCGGCAAATTGTTGGGGTTCAGGGAATTGTGTGCACGTGCATTCTGAAGTTCTGAGGGAAATCGCAAGAAACGACGGTTGGAAATGACCAAAAATATGCTTAGGTTAAACTGCTGAATACCCTACAAGAAACCTTGAGGTGAGTCAAGAAATTGTCCAACGCGACAGAAGTGCGGTCATGTGAAGGATTCAGGGTTTGGAAGGCATCGCGGGGGACGGGCTCACAGTAAATCGCATGGCGCCCATTTTGTTCACCGGATTGGCGATATAGCCCACGTAGATATCAACCCGGTACCGGCCTTGTTGCCAGCTCCCTCCGGGAGGAAAAAATTTCAGAAATCCACTCTCGTCTTCGGTCGCCAGATCCGCGATGTCTTCGTCGATCCATTGAGTTGGATCCAAGTCGGTTCCCGTTTCAAGAAACAAACGGCCGATGATTTGATAGGATGCCAAATGTTTATGCACAGCAAACACCAGATAGACTGATGGGACCTGCGGGGAGAACGTATTGGTGGGGTTGACGGGTAAATGGATATGCCCGCGCCGGATGGTCCGATCCTCCTCGATGCTTTCGGCAAAATCTAAACTCTGGAACAAGCCGGATGGTTTTTCATCTGAGGGGGGGGCTGTTGGAGAGCGGGAGTAGCCTTCATATGGTGGCGAAACAGCATCGGAAGAAAAATCGGGCGGGGTGTCATATTCTGCAAACCCGTGTTGAATTTCATTGGGCTGAAACACGGGTGGGGAATCAGCTGGTGCAGGGTCAGCAGCGCCGGCTGTGGTGCCGGACATCACGAGAAGCATGATCGACAGCAATATTCCCAGCAATGGCCAAGGTTGCGTGATTGGCAAGAAGAAATGTGTCTTGCGGGTTTCCTTGTGCATGGTATGTGACCTCAATGATCGAGATGAACATGCGTTCTCTGGGCATTCACACATTCTTCTCTACCCTCGATGGAGAGATCAGGTCAAGGACTTTTGTTCTTGCCTTGCAGCCCCATGGGGTGTTTGTTAAAATTCCGCCCGGTTCTACGCATTTTCATCTACTCTGTTGCCGCTGGCATTATCATTCATTCTGTGTAAGGAAAACAGGTCAGAATTATGAGTGCATCACCAATCAAAGATCCCGACGCTTTGCCCCAACTCGTGGGAGATTTTCAACCGGTGGATATATGGCAAGCCCACATTAACCGCCTATTTTACGGACTGAGGGGGAGTTGTGTGCGGGAGTATTACCAGACGGTTGCCGTGGCGGATTACCGTTTAGGGTTCGCCTTAGCCGAGGACTACTGGCATCAGTGTCAGAAGCGAGCAAAAGGCCAGGCCGGAGAGCACACGACCACACCTCTTTCGGTGATGGAGTGGGGTGCCGGGAATGGCAATCTGGCAGCCTGTTTCCTGGATCGTCTCCAGGAATTAGATCACGAGCAACTGATTTTCCCGAGAGTCAACTATCTCTGCATCGAGCGAGAGCCGGCGTTGCTGGAGCAGGCCAAAGCCAACCCGGATTTGGCCAAGCATCGTGATCGAGTGACGTTTGACTCGGCATCGGTAGACCAACTTTCCGCATTTCCGGATGGCAGTGTCGACCGGATTATCTGCAATGAACTCTGGAGCGAGTTGCCGACCAAGTTAATCCTGCGAAAAGAAGGAGAGATTCAGGAGGAGCAGCTTCGTCCCAATCTCAACGAAAAGCGTCTGGGGGATTTTCCGGATTGGCCCAAGTTTGTGGAGGCGTTTGATCAGAAGGACATTGATACCCTGAAAACCATGCCACCGTTTCTCGAAGATCTTGTCTGGGAGCGTGAATATCGCCCCATCGAGACGAAAACCTTTCCGTTCCGTCGCACCGTTGCCGAGTTTCTCAAAAGCATCGATGAAGAAGTCCTCGTGCCTTACAACGTAGGGGCGTGTCAGAGCGTCAAGGAAGCCAAGCGGTTGCTGGCCACGGATGCTATCGGGTTCAGCAGTTTTGATGCGGGCACGGTCGATCATCGTGTGCTGAACGACCCGGAAAAACCCTGTTATACCGTCCAGGGCGGTCAATTCAGCTTCATGGTGAATTTCCAGTTACTGGAAGAAGTGGCCCGGCATCTCGGGATTCGGTCCGGCGTGATCGAATCGCAACGGGAGTATGTGGGCCGGAGTTTGGGGACGAATGTGCTCAGTGTGATGGATCTACTGGCGTCACATCCCTCTCCGCCCGAAGGCCAGGCCTGGGAATTGGATGCGTTGATTCTTCGCACCTTGCAGGCACTGAACCGTACCTACCGGTGCCCCTACCAACGCCATATCGAATTTCCTCTTTCTGAAAGTACTCCGGCTCATGAACGCGCGGAATTAGAAGCGATTGTCCAATCGCTACCATCCGATGGCGTGCCGGATACCATCGCCTATCTCACTGAAGCGGAGATATGGAAGGCCATGCCGGATTTGCAAAAGTTGGGGTACGATTCAGAGGGCATCAAGGCCATGTTGCAACTTCCTCTGCAGCCGGTGGACTATACGCACATGTTTTTCGCCTCGGCCGGTTTGTAGGTAGCCATGCTGCCGAGGTAGGCACGCAGTCACCAGTCGGATGGATTACGCCTCTTGGTCATATCCGCAGTTGGTGGGTAAGTCTTTGTCCGAAAGACACCACCGGATGGAATCCTGCCGGTGCAGGACTGACGGGAGAGATGGCCCGCCTTCAATTCCAAGGAGAAATATTCAACTCCTGCTTTCCGAATGATGCCGATGAAACATGAAGTCTCAACGGGAAAGACTGTTCATGCATCTCGAGAATGTTAAATTTAAGTAGATTTTTTGAAAATGGTTGTGTATACTGCGGCGGATTTTTCCAGGTAAGTGTCAACTCACACAAATTAAGAAGAGGTTCACGTGTTTGGATCGTTTGGATGGATGGAGCTGATGCTCATCCTCATCATTGTGCTCATCATTTTCGGTGCGGGGAAAATCCCTCAGCTTGGGGAAGGATTAGGCAAAGCGATCAAGGGCTTTAAAAAGTCTGTCGCCGAAGCGGACGCACTGGATGTGACGCCCAATGAGCAAGGCGAAGGCGGACAGGCCCCTCAGCCCCATCCGGAACAATTGGCAAGCCAGCAACACACGGCACAGGCTCCTTCACCGCCACCGGCTCAAGGGGGGCAACAGCCTGCAGAATCAACGCAATCCAAACAGGGATAATTCGCGGGTGAGACTGAAACGGTGAAGACCGCCCACCGAAGGGACAGGCAACGTGACGTACAGCCTGAGCAACCCTCAAGGTACAATTCTGGAGTTCAGACAATAGGGGAGTGGGAAGATGTTCGGCTTAGGAGCGATGGAAATTTTGATCATCCTGGTCATCGCGTTCCTGCTCTTTGGCCCAAAAGAATTACCGGAAATCGGCAGGCAGGTCGGTAAAGCGGTCAAAGGGTTTAAGGAAACAACCGAAGATCTCCGGCAGTCGGTTGAACCGGAAATAAATATGATCACACAAGAGTTTAAATCCGTTGAACAGGATTTAGAGTCATCGATGAAAGAAGCGGAAGAGCAAATTAAAGGGGCCACGGAACAGGTCACGGATTCGGGAGGATCGAAGCACGTCTAGGTTTTGATTGCACGTAATCTGAAGGGGATTCTTGGCGTTCATGAGTTAAATGATTTCATCAGGACGTAGAATTCTCAGTTCAATCTTATTGTGGTTCAAAAAAAAGAATTCCTTCCTTATACGGTGTCAAAGCCGTTCCTTTGTCTAGGGCGGGTGCGAAATCCCTCACTTTATGGTGTTGGATTTTTACAACCATCGTAGCATTCTGGTGATAGCGTCGGCATAGACACGTGGAAGTAAAAAAAATAAAAACATAATTTTTTCAAGTATTTAGTTAAATAAAAAGAAATGGCATCTAATTAGCAAATACATAAAAAACGGAATGGTCCCTAATAGGGACCGGACGAGGTTTGGAAGAAACAAGGCCGATGCTTAAAACGGCCAGAATCATGTAGTCAAGAAGGAAGCGGACGCAAGTAATCGACAGCCTGAAGGAAGAAAACAATGGGGAGTAGGGCGTTGTTGGCTTGGGTCCACAGAGGTATTCACTAACAGGAGGAGTGCAATGAGGACTTTTTACCGAACCTTTACCAGGTTGACGGCAGCGGCGTTGATTGTGGCCATGTCGGCAGCGCCAGGGTTGGCCGCAAAGACCACCCCGGCCACCGACAAAAACACCAATGTGCCAGCGGTGCCACGGGCCATCCCGGATTTGGTGCCTTATCACAATTTTGATCCACCAAAAGGCGTGTTTGATGCCAGCAAGTTGACCATTTCCGGCGACATGCGGGTACGCCCTGAGTTCCGGACGAATGGGAATTTTACCAAAAACTCAAATTCCAATTCCTTTTTCACTCAACAATTAATCCGGCTGGGATTTAATTACGACATTTCCCCGGATGTGGTGTTTTTCGTCCAACCGCAGGTTTCAAATAACTTCGGTTCGATGCCGAACCCGGCAAGTGTGGGTGGAGCAGGGAATCCCAATTCTACTGATGCTACGTTGTTCCTTCGACAGGGATTCATGTTGGTGCGTAATTTCTTAATGCCCAATTTGACCTTGAAAGCCGGCCGTCAATTGATGGTGTGGGGTAACCACAGGATTTTTGGTCATTTTGACTGGAATAACGTCGGGTTTGCATTTGACGGCGTGACGATGCGATATAATCATGACACCGTGCCTGTTGAATTAGGCTGGTTGCGCGTTGCGGAAGGAAATTGTGTGCAAAATGCAGGCGGATGTACAACCGGTAAGGCTCATAAGGGCGATGGTGACATCTTGTTCGTACGTCTCCCGATGAAGTTCGGGGCTGTCGCGGTTGAGCCGGCCTGGATCTTTGAAGATGGTGGCTCCACCACCGGCACCGGTGGTGCGGTTGGCGGACAGCAGTCCAATCAAGAACGGCACACAGTCGGTGGTCGCGTGGCGTTCAAGCAAGGAATGTTTGATGCCACTGGTGAAGGCTATTGGCAATTTGGAGAATTAGGAGCAGTAGGCCAAGCCAGTAATACCCGAATCAATGCCTTGGCTGGGCACTTGGATGCCGGTGTGACCATGCCGGTTCCGATGCAACCTCGTATCGGCGCGGAAATTAACTACGCCACGGGCAGCTCGCCAAAGAACGGTGGACATACCTTCAGCCAATTGTTCCCGACGAACCACATTCACTTCGGGTACATGGACTTGATGTCCTGGCAGAATATGTTGACGTATGGCGGTAACTTGCAATTGCGTCCCACGCCGGAGAGCCATTTTGAACTTGCCGGCCATATCATGCGGTTGGCCAACGAGAAGGACAACTGGTATACGGCTTCTCAAGCCACGTTCTTCAACACCCCGGCTGGAAACAAAGAAAAGTCACTCGGTGGTGAAATTGACGTGGTCTATACCTTGTTCTTCCAAAACAACAAGGTCGGTTGGCAAGTGGGTTATGGCCATTTCTTCACCGGGGATTACTTGAAGAAGAATGGTTTTGGCACGGCTGATCAGAACTGGGGCTACACCCAACTCTGGATCAACTTCTAATATAACGTTCCCGCAAGTTGTGAGCGGGAATTCATTGTAGGGGGACTTAACCCTCCCCGTTATCCTAAACCGCCCCTGTGGATGTTATTCCCGGGGGCGGTTTTTTTTTCCTCAGTCTTTCCCGCAAGTTGTGAGCGGGAATCGATCTTCTTTTTCTCCTCCCCTCCTTTGTGTTTTATCGTTTGGTTCATCTCCATTTCTGTTTCTTTGCCTGATTCTTGGAACACTATTCTGTGTCACCTTGTATGACCCTAGTGAGGATATCCTGCGCTGGATTTCCATAAGTCTTTGAAATTTTAGAAAATATATTTGTAGATATTTTTGGCACTAGGTTTGTAATAACAATTCAGTGAGAGAAAATGGGTATTCTCATAATTTCAGAAGAAAGCCTAGATGCGCCATGTTCATCCATCATCATTTTTTCACCCTCCTGCTGGTGAGAGCGAGCCTTTTGAGCTTTGCAGTTTTTGGGATCGGTCTAGTTCCTGTGGGTGCGACCACGCCCATCCCATCCTTATTTGATTCGACATCCACCTCACGTCTGCAGACTCACCCTTATGAGTGGTCCGTGAAAGTCTGGGAGGGGTTTGGACAGGTTCAGGTGGTGGAGGAGAAGCACCGCAAAGTCTTACGCCTTGAAACGGAGCAAGGCTGCTTGAGTCTGTTCCGTTCGCTGACGTTGAATCTTCAGGCGAATTCGCTGGTCTCCTGGGAATGGAACGTGCTAACGCTTCCCACTGGCGCGGCCAGTCGCCAGGCCAAGCTGGATGACCATGGGGCGGCCCTATACCTGGTATTTTCATCACGGGAGGCACCTGACCATACGACGACCATTGGATACATCTGGGATAATGGCCTTCCGGTCGGAACGGTTCTCACGCGTCCCAATGATCCGTCAGTCAATTATATAGTCGTGCGCAGCGGACGGGAGCAATTAGGCATTTGGCTGACCGAAGAGCGGAATGTGCTTGCCGATTATCGACGCATCTTTGGAGAAGAACCTTCAATCTTAAAAGGCATGTCCTTAGTGGTCGATTCAGACCAGACGAACTCGAAGGCGGCCAGTCTCTTTGGTCCAATCATCTTTCGTCCCGAGTTGCAGGTAGCTAAGGGGAGTCAGGACCAAGAGGCTGATGAATCTCAGGCCGGTCAGCAGAATAAGCTGTTGGGAGTCCTTTTCATGTACCTTGGGTTGAAACATCCCGGAGGGCCGCACTAATCTTGGCGAGAGATCGGTGCTGAAGGTAAATATTGTGGTCTTTCCCGCTCCTGGGCGGTGCTCCAAGCTCAAAAAGCTGTACTAACCCCACATGGTATTTCTTGGGTCGGTCATTCTCAAAGCTAAGAGCGAGGGAAACCGCTTGATAAGTTCGGTTAGAATAGGCGAGTCATCACACGATGTGGTAAAGCGGTTTTTGCTACCGTGATGAAAATGGGGTCGTGAGTCGTTTATTTCATTTAGGAATACCGTTTTTGCTCCCAAGCATATAGGTCTGAAAATGGGGTCGTGAGTCGTTTATTTCATTTAGGAATACCGCTTTTTGCTCCCAAGCATATAATAGATGGGAGTGACATTCTCTTCCGCGTCAATCTCCAAAGGTCATGCCTTCCAAGGCATTCCTTGGCACCAACATCACTTCAAGATTGTTACCCTGTCTACGGTGTTGCTCACTCGATCTAATTCGGACAGATGTTTCAACCATACTCCATCCCGCGTAGTGTCGTGAGACGGGTTGACGAGCGGTCTGCAGGCTTTCCAGATGACCTCCCTTTTCCCTCCCGTCTCTTATCGTGGGCAACAGGACAGATTTTCTGGGCTCGCGGCAGAGTGTCAGAAATCCTCACATAGATTTTTTGGCATGAATTGGGAGGGACGCAGCTAGTATCCACGAGTTTGGGAACTGGGGTCTGCCCTCCAGCAGATTTTCGTTTATGGGAGCAGGGGGTTGCGAGGAGACAGGGTGGGAAACCGGCTGAAGTCACGATCTGCTGTCCATAGCTCTTGAATGCCGTGGTGTCGGCAAAGCGACGCCACTCGCGCATCATGGACGAGAGCACCTTGAATTTTGCCCTCTAGCACCGCTTGCCGTAACACCGGCCAATAGCCGTTCGTTTCCGATAGCAGGATGACCCGTGGGGATTCTAACCATGCTTCAACTTGTTCGCAGGCGACAGACAAGGGGGTGGGAGGTTTGAATATACGCGGGTGCGTCACGATTGCCAGAAACTCATGGAGACATGGCCAAGGAATAGCCCAAGGCGTGGCTCCTTCGGCGAGGCTTGTCAGATGGTGGTAGGCTGCATCATGCCATGGAGAATCTTCCCGGTGGGCATACACCAAAATATTCGTGTCAACCGCAATCACCCGCCACGACCTTCATACGCACGTTCTCGGATGGTTTCCCAAGAGGCTCCTTCCATATCTGGCTGAAGGCCTTCTCCTTTAAAGGTTGCCTTTCGCAGGCGAAATTTTTCCGAACGTTGATGTTCGCCGATGACACGCCGCAATCCTTCTTCAATCAACGCCTTCACGGTCGTTTGGTGATTGGCAGCCAGCTTTTTGGCTTCTTCCAACAGGGATTGAGGTAGGTCTACGGTTGTCTTCATGCATACAGATGTATCATTGAATATGGGTATATGTCAAAGGCAATTTGATTAAATAATCCGCTGTGAAAGGAAAGTAGAGTCAGTTCGGATGGGCCTAGTGGTCAGAATCTGTTAGTTTCTGAAAAAGGGGTCGCGAGTCATTTTGGTCTTTTGATATATCCTTTCTTTAGCAATTTCTGATGATCTTTTATGGGGAATATGGGTGTTAGATACTTTTTAGTCACAGAACTTCTTTTATCCTGGCCTCAAGACTCTCTGACCAAAACTACGAGATGCACAGCTGTCAAAGTTTCAACCGGAAGAAAAGGAGTGGTGGGAAACCCTGCAATTGAAGTGAAAACTACCTTGTCGGCTTTGTCGGTTTTTTGGGGGTCGGCCCTGGTTGAATTTCAACCCGAATGGAGTGGGTTCCTGGAGGAAGACCTTCGGATAGGATAACACCGATGATGAGTTCTCCCTGCATGCTTTCTATGACTGGACCCAGGCGTCCCCGGATTTCAGCAGTTCGTTTTTCGCCGGCTTTCAATTCCCCGATGGGCACAGGCATGGGAGCCACGCGTTTAAAGGCCTCGACTAACACCGGAGTGCCGCGTAGCTCCACGTAGGCGGAGGGAAGGGTGGATCCACTGACATTGGTGGTTTCAATCAACAGGACCAGCGCTTCCCCACCTTCCAACACTAAATTGCGATTGGCATCAATTAATTTGGTTCTAAATTGAACCGATGGGCCCGTTTCTACTTGAACGGGTTGGGGTGGCGGCGGTGTGGCAATCGGCATGTTCCCCGCAGGGGCTGGCATCGATTGGGATGGAGATCCGGATTGCACGGATTGGTTGAGCCGGGGAAGCACGCCGATCATATCCTTGGCCAGAGACTCCGCGGCATTTTCCACGGTTCCATCAAATTGTGCCGTTGCGCAGGAAGAAGATTGGCCGGATAATTCCGGCGTCCACAGGTTGACTTTTTGATGATACATGAGCGGTGATTTGGCCAGGGCCAGGCCTTGAGGATTTTCAAACACCGCCTCCATTTGCATATCCACAAAGGCTTGAAATCGATCCTCTTCGCCGGAACGGGTCACGGGGTCGAAAGCGAATTGGTTCAACGTAAGCACGATGCGATACCCGTCCGGCGGTGCCCCTGTTGCCTGTCCGACTGGAGGCTCTGCCTGGACGGTTTGAAACCGTTTCATTCCCACTTTCATAAATGTTTTCGCAATCAGGTCGCCGACCGGCACGGAATAGGGCAGTCCACAGGCGTTGACTGTGTGCGTGCTTTGAAGAAGACTATCTGAAAACGCGTAGGTAATGTTCAGGGGTAGGCGGGGTTCCGACTCGGACTCAAACCCTAGACGTGGAATGGAAATCTTCTCGCAGGCTGAGAGAAAAAGGAGGAAAACCGACAGCAAAAATATTGGAAAAGAGGAATAAGGATTCGAACACACAGCGCTACCCTACCCTAAGGCCATTTAGGATAGCAATATCACCATACGGTTTCCGGAGGGAGACGGGAGGGAGGTACAGAAAGGGACCCTCTCGCCCTTTTTTCAGGATGACGGTGAGCAGGAAAAAACGCTGTTTGGAGCATTGCTCCATTGGTTTTCTGTCCCTTGACCTGTCTGGAGTCACGGGAGGACAATTTATCATCTTTCTCTTCCACTCTCACCAATGGAGGCTTCACGATGTGGCGTCACCTTTCTCTCATCACTCTTCTCCTTTTTCCCCTGCATTTTGCCGGTTGTTCGTTTGATAATACCCCCAAACGGTTGATGGCGTATCTCTCCCCTCCAACACCTCAAGCGCAGATTGGTTCCACGACTGCCATTCCGGTTAATCAGGTAACGGGGGCATTGGTTGTACTCAATGACACGGGGTTTGAAAAATCAGCCCCGGAGCTCCGAAAGGGAACCCTGATAAATTTGGGCGAGCATCTAAAATCAGAACTTGAAAAACAGCTTCCGATTCAATTGTCTTCGGTCGTGTACCCTGAGGACATGTCTCCCAAAGGATCTTCTGAGGTATTTATCAAGTTGGCAAAGGAGGAAGGTGTGCCCTATCTTCTCGTAGCGGTCTTGTCCAGTTCTGAGCGGGAGGTATTTGATCGGTTTCCGCTGGGCGGCTATCAGGAGCCGACGGGCATGCGGGGTGGCGGACTGCCCGGATACCGTGTGGAAAATTATGCGCGGCTGGAATTAGCCTTGTTGGATGCCCAGACAGGTCAACCGGTGGTCGCCACGGATGGTCAGGCGTGGGCCACGCTTGAACGGTTGGTTGTTCCGATTGAATCAAATATATATCCCGTTGTCCGGAGGCCTCAGACCCAACCACCCATTTATCCCAATTCAGAGGGTGAGGCGTTTGAGACTCTTCGGTGGGTTTCCGGACAGGATGCCATTGCCCAAGCGGTAATGCACTTAGAAACATTATGGAGAATGAATCGGGCGACTTAATCTGGTGACTCTTTCAAAAATATTCTTCACGTGTCTTTTGGGGTTTATTCTGGCGGGGTGTGGAGAAGGACCCACTCCCCGTTTGATCGATCTTGTCGGAAAAGAGGCCTTTGAATACAAGAACCCTCATTCGGAGAATGGCCTGTGGATTGGGGTGCCCAAAATTGGGCTGATGGTGCATTCAGATGCTACGGCTCAGAATGCCGCGCCGGCGATACTGTCCAAGTATCTTGAGATGCTTACTCGACGAACTGAAGAATTTCTCAGGCAGCGGTGTTCTCTTCAGGAGGTTGTGACGGTTTCACCGTTATCCGGGCTAGTGCCTTTTTCCCAAGATCTAAAAGTCCAAGTCCAACGCTTACCACTTCCATATCTGATCGTGGTCGTATTCTCCAGCCGTGAAAAGGTGGGTCCTGAAAAAATCGGGGAAGCCACGATGATGACTCAAATGGGCGGAACGGTTATGGAAAATTTCGCGATGGCGGAAGTTGGCATTCTTCGTGTATCGGATTTCAAAATGGTCTATTGGGCACCGGGGTGGGGAACCGAAAGTGTGGAACAATTGGACGTGCCGATTGGGACAAACCGGCCTTCACCGGCAGATGCACGGGATATTGTGAGAGCTAGGGCCGGTCAACACGCTCTGGACCGGGGACTGGAGCGTTTAGGGTCGGTTTGTCAAAGTGGACGTCAGGACGGTTGAGTTCTACCGGTAGTTTTCGAATTGAAGGTCGAGTCCAAAGTCCTGCTCTTTGAGATGCTTCATGACGGCCTGCAGTTCGTCTTTGCTTTTGCTTTGCACCCTGACTTGTTCCCCTTGAATTTGCCCCTGGGCTTTGAATTTGGCCTCTTTAATCGATTTCGTGATAGCTTTGGCTTTATCGTCGGGAAGCCCGCTTTGAATGGTGATGGTTTGGCGGACGGTTCCGCCTAACGCTTCTTCCACTTTCCCGTACGTCAGGCCCTTCAACGACACATTGCGCTTGACGCATTTGGCCTTGAGGATATCCAGGACGGCGTTGAGTTTGTAGTCGTCATCCGAGATCACCACCAATTGCTTGTCTTTCTCTTTTAACGTCAATTCGGTTTTTGATCCTTTGAAATCAAACCGTTGCCCCACTTCTTTCAACGTTTGATCCACGACGTTTTTCATTTCCTGCATGTCGATCCGAGAGACTACGTCGAAGGAATAATTGTCTGCCATAGGCCTCCTTATTCTGTGTTGTTGCAGGTGGCGGAATTAACAGCACGGCCCTGCGGGAAGTTGAATGCCTTCGCCTTCAAAGACTTCGGTGCTGTTCAAGGGCTGTTTGTGCACGAGATAGCCATACCACTTTCTGGCGCTGTCCACCAGGACGATGAGTGCCAGCACGGCCACCAGTCCCACGAGTGCCGCATTGATGGTCATGGTCAGGGTTTGTGCATCGTCGCCCGAGACGGCACGACTGATAAATAAGACAAAGAGTTCATAGCATCCGGCCAGGGTGATGATTCCAACAAATACCATGGGGATGATTGTCACCCACAGGTAGGAAGTTTTGTTCATTTTAATGAGCACGGTTGTGGCAATACAGAGCGCGAGCATGCCGAGTAATTGGTTAGCCGCTCCAAACATGGGCCAGATAGTTGAAATGGTTCCTGTGCCAATAAGATATCCCCACGCCCCAACCACGAACAAGCTGGCGCCTAACACTCCAGGCCACCAGTTGATCTGTTTGAGCGGTGAGTAGGCTCGTCCGGCTAATTCCTGCACCAGATAGCGGGCGACTCGTGTGCCTGCGTCAATTGTGGTCAAAATGAAGAGGGCTTCGAACAGAAGGGCGAATTGGTACCAGTAGGCCATGAGACCGGACATACCCGGCAAGCCTGAAAAAATCGAGGCCATGCCGACTGCTAATGACACGGCACCTCCGGGACGGCCTGACACATCCACTTCCACCAGGCGGGAGAGATCCTCAATGTGTAAGGTTGGAAACCCCATGGTCTGCAATGTTTCAGCCGGTAGTCTGGTGTTGATCGCGAGATAATCACCGGGAACGAGGAGGCATGCGGCGATGAGGGCAATCACGCCCACAAAGCTTTCCAACAGCATGGCGCCGTAGCCCACAATGGCTTGAGATTCCTGACTGATCAACTTGGGCGTGGTTCCTGATGCGACGAGTGAGTGAAAGCCGGAAATGGCTCCGCAGGCAATGGTGATGAAGAGAAACGGGAACAGTGTTCCCGGAATGATCGGGCCGTTTCCAGCTACGAAGATGGTGGTGCGAGGCATTTCAATGGTTGGCGCGAGCACGATGACGCCGATGGCCAGGAGCGCCACCACGCCTAATTTCATAAAAGTCGAGAGATAATCGCGAGGGACTAATAATATCCAGACGGGAAGAACTGACGCCAGAAACCCATAGGCTGCGAGGCTCCAGGTAAGCGTGGTGCGATCCCACAAAAACCATTCCGCCCAATCTGATTGAGCCACGGTCCGTCCAAAGATAATAGCCATCACCAATAGTCCTAACCCGATGAGAGTCATTTCACCGACTTGTCCCTGGCGGAATCTTTGAAGGTACAACCCCATGAGCAAGGCGATGGGAATGGTCATAACGATGGTAAACGTGCCCCAGGCATTTTGATAGAGCGCGTTCACGACGGCCAGCCCTAACCCGGCTAGAGCGACGACCACGATGAACAGCACTGCAATTGCGGTGGCCAGGCCGGTGATGGGGCCCAATTCGGCATGGGCGATTTCGGGAAGCGACCTGCCGTTCCGTCGCATGGAGGCCACAAGGATAATGAAATCCTGGACGGCGCCTGCCAGGACCGCTCCGATCACAATCCATAAAAACCCCGGAAGAAAGCCAAATTGCGCCGCCAGCACTGGGCCGAGCAGTGGCCCCGCGCCGGCAATGGCCGCAAAATGATGGCCGAAGAGGATGTATTTGTTGGCAGGATAAAAATTGGTGCCGTCTTCCAGTCGGTGGGCGGGGGTGCGACGGCGGTCATCCAGGTTCATGACTCGCTGAGCTAAAAACCGTCCATAGAACCGGTAGGCCAATACATAGAAGCATGCCGCCGCGACAACCAGCCACAGCCCGTTCACTTTTTCCTGAGGATGAAGAACGCCGACGACATGGCCGAATGCCACTGCACAGAACCCGGCGAGTCCCAACCAACCTATCTTTTTCCCCAGTGACATGCGTTCCATCCTAGCAATGGGGACAAAGGGTGTAAACGGGCGGTGTTTAAATAAAAATGGTCAGTCCGACCTATGGTTAGGTCGGAGTGTTTTCGTTGAACACAAACGGCGGTTTGTCCGCTTTTTCTCGCAGGGTATTGACGGCTTTGAGGATATGGGGTTGACGGATGAGTTTTTGTTCAAGGCGGTCCTTGCCGGGAAAATCCAGAAACAAGATACCCAGTAACATGGTTAGGAGCCCTTGGCCGGGTAAGACCAGCATGGCGATTCCTGCTACAAGGAAAATGAGCCCCAGGCCATTTTTCACCATCAGCCCAATAGTGCGAATTACCGGGTGGTGATTGGCAAACCATTTGCGGTGGCCATGATTCTGAAAATAATCCTGCGGCAGGCGAATGAGAATCGCGGGGATGGCGATAAGGGTTCCCACGAAGGCGAGGAGGGAAAAGGTGATCATGCTGATCCAGACTTCCCTGGGCACCAACGACTCGGCGAATTGGATCACGTGATCAATCATGGACGGAAAACGGACGCATGGAGTGAAAAGTAAGCCATTGGTCTCGCGAGGCGATATTCGGTTGTACTCTTAAAAATGTTCACTTTATAATCCCCAATTATTTTAGTGTCATGGCTTTTGGTCATTTGTGTTTCTGAAAACGACGAGTGAAAAATGATGGCCCAGTATTGGTTGTTCAAATCGGAACCGACCACTTTTTCCATTGATGATTTAGCCAAATCTCCTCGTCAGACCACATGTTGGGAAGGCGTTCGTAATTACCAGGCTCGAAATTTTCTCAAATCAATGAAGGTCGGAGATTTGGGGTTTTTTTATCATAGCAATGCGGACCCTCCGGCTATTGTGGGAATCATTCAAGTGGTGAAGGCTGCCTACCCGGATTCTTTTGCCTTCGATTCGACAAGTCGATATTTCGATCCTCGCAGTGCTCCAGACTCGCCCCGTTGGTTTCTTGTGGATGTTCGATTGGTGAAAAAGTTTCCACAGGCGCTGCCGTTAGAACAGTTGCGAGCCATCAAGGGATTGGAAAAGATGGAACTCCTTCGTAAAGGTTCACGGCTCTCGATTCAACCGGTTCGTCCGGAAGAATGGCAACGGGTGTTAAGGTTAGTGCCGGACGGAAACAGCTCTCAGTCAACCCCAAGATAGCTTTTCAGGATTTTTCTCCAGGGTTATCGTTCATTCGCCTTTCCCTTTTGGGGTGGGTCATGGGGAATCATTGGTTTTGGGGAATACCTGTAAAAAAGGATGAATCGTGACTTCCTGGAAAATGCCATGAATGGTATAGGGGTCGTCTTTTGCAAACGCCTGGACTTCCTCAAGTGATTCGGCTTCGACGACGATTAGACTCCCTGTATTATCGGTCAAGGGGCCGGCGAGGATTATTTTGCCTTGTTGGGCCCATGCTTCCAGCCGTTGAAGATGGGCTGGTCGATACAGCGGGCGTTTTTGTGCCCCCTCGGGTCCATCTTTTCCTAGAATCACGAATTTCATCATTCCTCCTCCCTCTTTCGCGAGAGCATGGCAGGCCGCATTGATCGTACCAGAGCCATGCGGGTATTCATGGTGCGAGAAAGCATCGTGTATCCATTCACGTGAGAAGAAATGATCGTCGGGGGTGGGATTTAGCAGAATAAAGACATGCGGGGTAGGTCTGGGGTTATATCTCAGCGTCTTCTATCGGTTGCCTGTTGGCATATCCGCTATCGATATCATGCCACCAGCGAACCTGGTCTTCTCCCGATTTCCAACATAAAAACACCAGGCGGTCATTCAGTAGATAGGGGAAGTCACATAAGCCTATTTCCACATCTTTAATGACTACTCCGAGTTCTTGAATGGCATGCAAGCTGCCGTTGATGTCTTGCAGCCCTTTGATGTATTGGACGCCAACAACGGTACCTCCTCCAACTGAAGCTTGCGCACTGGCTTTTTTGACTTCTTCGCGAGTGTCAACCAGTATTTTGCGCCCTTCTTTGATATTGGACCATAATTGCTCCAACTCAGGGATTAACCCGTTAGCTTCCGAGAGGGTGAAAATCTTCTCACTAGAGAAGGGAAAGCCTGATTCAGACATAAAAGGGAATCCTTCTTGATTGACTTCCAATTAACTCATTGTTGGTTTACCATAACAGGGAGAAGGGTGCCAACCTCAGAGGAAGGGGATTTTCCCATATTACATCAGGGAAAGGGTTGAGTTTCATATCGCATCTTCCGAAAAGATGCCTATTGACAAGTTGTTCAATAGTGAGATAAATAATTAGTGAGACCTGCCCAATAAATAGCAAAAGTCGTATCTGCCTAATTACTTCTCGGACTTCAATCGTTAATTCAAATCGTAGATAGGACAACACGACTGCTTTTGACAAGTGTGGTTCCTCGGTTTCTCTAAACATTCTTCCTAACACACAACAGCGGTCTACTTTTTTTATTTTTAATGGGTCTGGAGTGGTTCCTTTACAGGGGACCGCCAAAATGTGCAGCGTAAAACCAGATGAGAAAGTTCGTTTCCTTTCCACCCCTCACAACAGGCTGAGCCCACGAGACAACCCTTCCGGCCAATGAATGGAGTCAAACTAATGTATCTTGCCGAATTGAAGCAAAAGTCCATTGGAGAATTAAATGAAATTGCGCGTGACTTGAAGATTGACGGCGCGCCTAACTTGCGAAAGCAGGAACTGATTTTTTCCATTCTTCAAGGGCAGAGCGACAAGAACGGAGTTATTTTTGGAGAAGGCGTCCTCGAGACCCTGTCCGATGGATTTGGGTTTCTCCGGGCCCCGGATTCCAATTACCTGCCCGGCCCAGATGACATTTATATCTCCCCGTCACAAATTCGACGATTTAATTTGAGAACGGGTGATATCGTCTCAGGACAGATTCGTCCGCCCAAAGACGGGGAGCGGTACTTTGCGCTCTTGAAAGTGGAAAAAATTAATTACGATGAGCCGGAGGTGCAACGAGATAAAATCCTGTTCGATAATCTCACTCCGCTGTATCCGGAAGAGCGGATCAACCTGGAATTTGATCCTGAAGAGTATTGCACCAGAGTGATGGAACTCACTACTCCTATCGGCAAAGGCCAACGGGGATTGATCGTGGCGGCACCACGGACGGGAAAAACCATGCTCTTGCAGGCTGTGGCCCGGGCTATTATTGCGAATCATCCGGAAATTGTCTTAATTGTCCTCCTGATCGATGAACGGCCCGAGGAAGTCACCGATTGGCAGCGGCAGGTCAAAGCTGCTGAAGTGATTAGTTCCACATTTGATGAGCCACCTCAACGCCATGCTCAAGTCGCAGAGATTGTGATGGAAAAGGCCAAACGGTTGGTCGAACATAAACGGGATGTGGTGATTTTGCTTGATAGTATTACCCGATTAGCGCGTGCCTATAATACGATTTCCCCACCCAGCGGGAAGGTGTTATCCGGTGGGCTGGATTCCAATGCGCTGCAACGGCCCAAACGGTTTTTTGGAGCAGCCAGAAATATCGAATTTGGCGGAAGTCTGACGATTTTGGCCACCGCATTGGTTGATACCGGAAGCCGGATGGACGATGTGATTTTTGAAGAATTTAAGGGAACCGGAAATATGGAAGTCCATTTGGATCGTCGGTTAGCGGACAAGCGGCTTTTCCCGGCCATAGATATCAGCCAATCCGGCACCAGAAAGGAAGAGTTGCTGGTTGACCGTGACCGCCTCAATAAAATGTGGATCCTTCGAAAGGTGTTAAGCCCTCTCGGGACCATGGAAGCGATGGAATTTCTCATGGACAAAATCGGGGGAACTAAGAATAATAATGAGTTCTTGCAATCCATGAATCGATAATTCAAAATAGATGTCTTTCTGTTGAGGATTTTTTGAGGTCAAGATTTCGAATAGAGTGCTTGCGTTGAAGGAGGTTTTATGAAAAAGGGTATTCATCCGGCTTATGAATTTGCCAATGTGAGTTGTGCCTGCGGTATGACCTATCAAACCCGGACGACCGTGGGAGATTTGAAGGTCGATATCTGTTCCAGTTGCCATCCTTTCTTTACGGGCACCCAAAAAATTGTGGATGCCGAAGGACGGGTGGAACGGTTTAACAAAAAATACGCAAAAAAGACCAAAGCCAAAGCGTAAAGACCTTTTCCTTCTCTTCATTGTCCCGCCCGTTGATCCTCCCAAGCAGATACGTCTGTGCAGGGTGTCAAAGGAGTCCTGCCCTTTGCTTTCTCGGACTCTGTTTGATGGCACAGAGATTCTCACCAAATCCTTGCACTTGAATGAGGGACAACTGAACCAATTTTTAATCCCATCATGACAGAGATTGCCAATGAAGATAGAAACAAATGGGTATCCCGGAAGAATAAAATTTCGAGTTGGTCAATTTCCTGTTAAAATAATTTTATGCCACCTGTCAGTAAAGCAGAACTAAAAGAGGGCGGGTTATTCAGCAAATGGGAGGCCATTGCGAATAAATACGATACGCTCAACGATCAGTTGTCGGATCCTGCTGTTCTTTCTCAGCCCACCCTTCTGGTGGCTCTCAATAAAGAACGAGCGGAGCTGGAACCTATTGCGCAGTTGTTTGATGGCTACCGGCGGGTTGTGGAAGAGATTTCCCAAGCCCGGCTGATGGCGGAAGATCCGCAATTAGATGCTGATATGCGGCGGTTGGCGGGGGAAGAATTGCAGAGCCTGGACAGTCAACGAGAGGCCATGGAGGCGCAGGTCATTGAATTACTCTGCCCGGCGGATGAAGGGGATAATAAAAACTCGTTCATTGAAATCCGAGCAGGGACAGGGGGAAGTGAGGCTGCGCTTTTTGCGGGAGACCTTCTTCGCATGTACACAAAGTTCGCAGAGGCCAAGGGGCTCCGTGCCGAACTTGTTGAATTGCATGAAACGGGGCTTGGTGGGATCAAAGAGGCTGTCTTACTGGTTGAAGGCAAGGGGGCCTTTGGATTTTTTAAATATGAAAGCGGGGTGCATCGAGTGCAGCGGGTTCCAACTACGGAGGCCAACGGACGGATTCATACTTCGACAGCCACTGTGGCTGTCATGCCCGAAGTTGAAGACGTTGAGGTGCACATTGATCCGAAGGACCTGCGGATTGATACCTATTGTTCATCAGGGGCTGGCGGGCAGAGTGTGAATACCACCTATTCCGCGATCCGGATCACTCATCTTCCGACGGGAGTGGTGGTGACCTGCCAGGACGAGCGGTCCCAGCTCAAAAATCGGACCAAAGCTATGAGAACGCTTCGGACTCGTATTGCCGATGCCGAGCGCGAAAAACAAGAAGCTTCGATTGCTCAACAACGCCGTTCCCAAGTCGGTACCGGGGAACGGAGTGAGAAAATCCGCACCTATAACTTCCCACAAAATCGCGTGACCGATCATCGCATTGGGCTGACTTTGCATAAATTGGATCGGGTAATGGAAGGCGACCTTGAAGGATTAATCGCCGCCCTTAAAGCCCAATAGTGGTTTCTCTGTAAAAAGCCCACTTTCGTGTAAACCACATGTTCAATGCGTGTTCTGTTTTGGAGGCTGTGATGCCCCCCTTCACTTCCTATTCGCAGTTATATCGGGGTGCGGTGGAAATGCTGACTCACGCCGGCATTTCCAATCCCCGGCATGAAGCGCTGTGGATTTTGGAGTATGCCCTGGGAGTCACACGGCTGGAGCTTCACACGAATCCGGATGCTCCCCTTGATGCTGAAAAATGTCGGCGGGCTGTCTCCTTGTTTCACCGTCGTGCGTTACGGGAACCCATTCAATATGTTTTAGGGACGCAAGAGTTTTTCGGCTTGGATTTCATCGTGCGCCCAGAGGTGCTCATCCCCAGGCCGGAAACGGAATTACTGGTGGAGGAGACGATCACCCTCCTGCGTTCTGAAACACGGCCGGTGATTCTGGATGTCGGCACCGGGTCCGGATGTCTGGCGATCAGCCTGGCGGTCCATCTTCCCCGAGCGATGATTATCGCATCAGACAGGTCGGTGGCGGCTCTTCACATTGCCCGGTTGAATGCCATGCGCCTTGGGGTTTCTCAACGAATTTTGTGGGTGGCCGGTGACCTTCTCGCCCACTTGTTATCCGGAAATTTAGCAGGTAAAGTGACGGCCATTATCGCTAACCTGCCGTATATCTCCCATGAGGAATGGGACCACCTTTCTCCAGATGTCAAAGACTTTGAGCCACGGCTGGCGTTGGATGGAGGGCCGGACGGGTTAGATCTGTACCGGCGGTTGTTGAGGGAGGCGCCCGGTCTTCTCTCTTCAGAGGGATGTATGGTCATGGAAGTGGGAATCGGTCAGGCTGACCTTCTGTGCCGGGAACCGTCTGTGACACATGCGTTCAAGATTTTGAAGGTCAGGCCTGATTTACAAGGTATTCCAAGAGTGGTGTGCGTGCAACGGCATCTAGCGTAAACACGGAATATTCACGTGGACCAGATTCGAATCACGGGAGGAGTTGCCCTCAGGGGATCGGTTGAAATCGGCGGGGCCAAGAATGCGGCCTTGCCCATTTTGGCGGCTGCGTTGTTAGGGGGTGGCGAATGCGTGATTGACCATGTTCCCCAAGTACGGGATGTGGTGACTATGCGCAAATTACTGGCCTTGTTGGGAGTCAAGGTTCAGGAGGAAGGCGCCAGGGTCAGGCTGGATGCGGCTCAGGTGCAATCAATTGAAGCGCCTTATGATTTAGTCAAAACGATGCGAGCCTCTATTTTGTCCTTAGGTCCTTTACTCACTCGACTGGGAGAAGCCAAAGTGTCCCTGCCTGGTGGATGTGCAATTGGCACCAGGCCGGTGAATCTCCATCTCAAAGGATTGGAGCTGATGGGTGCTGAAATTCAAGTAGAGCATGGCTATATACACGCGAAAGCCGCTCGACTCAAGGGAGCAAGAATTGACTTGGATTTCCCGACCGTCACGGGAACGGAAAACCTGATCATGGCTGCCTGCCTGGCGGAAGGAACCACGAGTTTGCATAATGTGGCACGGGAACCGGAAATCACGGATCTCTGTGCTTTCTTAACGAAGCGGGGAGCCAAAATCATTGGGGTCGGAACAGACACGATTACGATTGAAGGGGTGAAAGAACTTCATGGGGCAGGTCATTGGGTTATCCCTGACCGGGTCGAAGCCGGTACCTATCTGATGGCCGGAGCAATCACCGGTGGGGATGTGATGGTGAAAGGGTGTGTGACCGACCATTTAGGCAGCGTGTTGAAAAAAGTGCAAGAAATGGGTGTTGAGTTGACGGAAAGCTCTGATGGTGTGCGAATCCGCCGGTCCGGGCCTCTGAAGGCCGTTGAGGTGAAAACCTTACCCTATCCAGGTTTTCCGACCGATCTGCAAGCCCAGATGATGGCCCTGATGTCGGTGGCACAGGGAACCAGCGTGATTTCTGAAACTATTTTTGAAGGACGGTTTCTTCATGTCCCCGAACTTCACCGGATGGGAGCCTCGATTGAGGTTGAGGGGCCGCATGCGGTGGTCAAAGGTGTGCCTTTGTTGACCGGTGCGCCGGTTATGGCTTCGGATTTACGTGCCAGTGCCGGCCTGGTTTTGGCCGGTTTAGCGGCTGACGGGGAAACGACCCTCTCCAGGGTGTATCATTTAGACCGTGGCTATGAACGGCTGGAAGAAAAATTTCAGGCGCTTGGTGCGAAGATTGAGCGGGTTCGCGAGGTCGCATGAGCGAAGTTCTTACGATTGCTCTTTCCAAGGGGAAGCTTCTCGATCCCACTCTTGAGTTGTTCAGAGAGGCAGGGTATAGCGGGTATCATGTGCAAGAGCACGACCGTCGATTGATCTTGGAATATCCTGAGCATGGCCATCGGGTTCTGATTGTTCGACCAAGTGATGTGCCCACGTATGTCGAATATGGGGCTGCGGATTTAGGTGTGGTGGGCAAGGATGTTCTTTTGGAGCAAAGTCCGGATGTGTATGAACCGATTGACCTGCATTTGGGGGTCTGTAAGCTGGTGGTCGCAAGACCCAAAGGGCAACAGCCCATGCAGCGCCTGTCTTCTAAGCTGCGGGTGGCCACCAAGTATCCGGCTATCACCGAACGGTTTTTTAACCAACAAGGATTACCGGTGGAATTGATTAAGCTCTACGGGTCGATTGAATTGGCTCCATTGGTCGGCTTGGCCGATCGGATTGTCGATCTGGTGGAAACTGGGAAAACACTGAAAGCCAATAATCTTGTCGAGGATGAGGTGATCGCCTGGTCATCCGCGCGATTGATTGTGAACCGGGCCAGCTTGAAGATGAAGCATGCGGTGATTACCGAACTGATTGCTCGAGTCAAAAAATGTCTCCCCCGTTCTCGCCCCAAAGGGGTTTTTGCATGAAAATCCTCTCCAGCAAGGACCTGGGATTTTCGCGGGCTGTGGAACAGGTCTGTCATCGGGCTGCCCAACAAAACACCAAAGTTGAAAAAGCGGTCCGGACGATCTTGGATGCGGTCCGACGAGAGGGAGATCAGGCGCTTCAGCGGTTGACCTGGCGATTTGATGGTGTTCGGATCAGTTCTGATCGCCTGCGTGTGACGTTGAAGGAAATCCAAGGGGCGTATGCCGGTCTTCCGTCCGCTGATATCAAAGCGCTGAAATATGCGGCCAACCGTATTCGTACCTTTCATCGTCGGCAACGAAGAAAGTCCTGGGTCTATCGCAAGCAGGGGGTTCAGTTAGGCCAACTGATCACACCGTTGGATGCGGTGGGCGTGTATGTTCCCGGCGGGAAAGCCTTGTATCCTTCATCGGTGCTCATGAATGCGATCCCCGCAAAAGTGGCTGGCGTGAAGCGAGTGGTCATGTGTACACCCACTCCGACCGGTACCATCCATCCTGCGCTGTTGGTTGCCGCTGATTTAGCCGGAGTGGATGAAATTTACCGGGTGGGTGGGGCTCAAGCGATCGGGGCGTTCGCCTTTGGCACATCTACGATTCAGCCCGTGGATAAAATTGTGGGTCCCGGAAATTTGTATGTGGCCACGGCGAAACGTCTGGTCTATGGCCAGGTCGATATTGATATGATTGCGGGTCCGAGTGAGTTACTCGTCATTGCCGATTCCGCCAGTAATCCGCGTCATGTGGCGGCTGATCTTTTGTGTGAAGCGGAACATGATGAGGAAGCCCGGGTCTATCTGGTGACGACCTCTCTAACTCTTGCCAGGCGGGTTGTGACGGAACTGACACGCCAACTTGCACAATTGGGGAGACAGATGATTGCTTCGCGGTCGATTGGAACTCATGCGATGGCTTTTGTCGTGCGAACATTAGACGAGGCCTTTGAATTGTCCAACCGTATTGCGCCCGAGCATTTATCATTGAATGTGAACCGGGCGGGAGACTATCTGCCTCGTATTCGTCACGCGGGCGCCATCTTTGTGGGGCGATATACACCTCCCGCAGTGGCGGACTATGTGGCGGGGCCCAACCATGTCCTGCCGACTGGTGGTAGTGCCAGATTTTTTTCGTGTTTGGGGGTGGATGAGTATATTAAAACCAGCAACGTGGTCGCCTATTCTCAAGCCGCGTTGCGCAAAGCCAAAGCGCCGGTGGTGCGTCTGGCCATGCTGGAAGGTCTGGATGCGCACGGGCGATCGATGGAGAGTCGATGGACATGAATCAACAACCTGTTCCCAGAACGGCTTCTCAAGAACGGAAAACCGCAGAAACGGCCATTCGAGTCCAATGGAGGCTCGATGGGTCCGGCAACAATCAGATTGCGACTTCGATCCCGTTTTTAGATCACATGTTGAATTTGTTCGGCAAACATGGATTTTTTGATCTGACGGTGGAAGCTAAAGGGGATATCGAAATAGATGACCATCACACGGTTGAGGACGTGGGAATTGTGATGGGGCAGGTGCTCACTAAAGCCCTTGGGACCAAAGAAGGCCTCACCCGATTCGGGTGGGCGGCAGTGCCGTTGGATGAAACGTTGGCCCAGGTGACCGTTGATCTCAGTGGCCGGCCGTACCTGGTATATAATGTGGCCCTGCCCACGCGGTATATTAAGTCGTTTGATTTGGGGCTGTTTGAAGATTTTTTCCAGGCCTTTGTGAGTCAGGGAGGGTTGAATCTCCATGTGAATGTGCCCTACGGGAGAAATCCTCATCATATCATGGAAGCGATTTTTAAAGCGTTTGCCAAAGCCTTAGAGCAGGCGGTCAGACGAGAAGATCGAATCAAGGGCGTTCTCTCAACCAAAGGATCT
>JAOUGQ010000512.1 GCA_029865515.1 Nitrospirota bacterium | reverse complement strand
GAGAATTGAAGCGTCTGGTCAAGTTGCCTCCCGCCTCTCCAGACCATCAAGTCATTCGCAGCTACCTGGAGCTGGTTCTGGAATTGCCCTGGAACACACTCACAGAAGACCATCTGGATTTGGCCCATGTTCGGACGGTATTGGATGAGGATCATTACGGCATCCAGGATGTCAAAGAACGCATTCTTGAGCACCTGGCCGTGTTGAAGTTGAATCCTTCTGCAAAGGCTCCCATCCTGTGCCTAGTGGGGCCTCCAGGTGTGGGGAAAACCAGCTTAGGACAATCCATTGCCCGCGCCCTGGAGAGAAAATTTGAGCGCCTGAGTTTGGGCGGTCTTCATGATGAAGCCGAATTGCGTGGACATCGCCGGACGTATGTTGGCGCGATGCCAGGCCGTCTGATTCAAGCCCTGCGGCGGGCAGGAGCAAAAAATCCGTTACTGATGCTGGACGAAGTCGATAAGGTCGGAAAGGATTTTCGAGGAGATCCTTCGTCAGCTCTGTTAGAAATTCTTGACCCGGAGCAAAACCATACCTTCCGGGACAATTATTTAGACTTGCCGTTTGATTTATCCAAAGTCATGTTTATCACCACGGCGAATTCCCTGGACACCATCTCACGCCCGCTCTTGGACCGCATGGAGATCATTCGCCTGGGAGGATACAGTCAACAGGAAAAATTAGAAATTGCCAATCGCTATTTATGGCCCCGCCGTTTGAAAGAAGCCGGCCTGGAATCAAAACGGCTGACGTTAGAAGAAAGGGTGATTCCCCATATTATTAAACGGTATACCCGTGAAGCCGGTGTCCGCCAATTAGAGCAGATGTTGGGACGGTTAACCCGCAAAGTAGCGCTTCGACTGGCGGAACAGCCAACGGAACAGCCGGAACAACCTCTCACAATCACTCAAGCAGATCTTCCAGAATGGTTGGGCATCGAACGATTTATGCCAGAGGAAGCCAGGAAAACCTTACCGTTGGGTGTGGCCACCGGATTGGCCTGGACAGAAACCGGAGGAGATGTTCTCTACGTAGAAAGCGCTCTTCTGCCGGGAGGCAGTGACCTCACCATTACGGGTCACATCGGCGATGTCATGCAGGAATCAGCCCAAGCGGCTCGAAGCTATCTCTGGTCGCGTGCCGAAGCACTGGGAGTAGATATTTCCGTGTTTAAGCAGAGCGGGATGCACATTCATGTGCCCGAAGGAGCCATTCCAAAAGATGGGCCCTCCGCCGGAGTGACGATGGCCAGCGCCCTGGCCTCTCTCCTGCTGAAAATTCCGGTTACGAACGATACGGCGATGACCGGCGAAATTAGTTTAACCGGGTTGGTTTTGCCCGTTGGTGGAATTAAAGAAAAAGTCCTGGCAGCTCACCGGGTCGGATTGCGCCGGATTGTTCTCCCCAAAGCCAACGAGAAAGATCTGAAAGATGTGCCTGAGGCGGTGCGATCCGAATTGAACGTCGTCTTCGTGGAAACGATTGAAGAAGCCTTAGACGCTGTCCTGCTCAAGCCCAAAGAGGTCAGCGAGAAAGGAAATGGCGCTCGCCATATCTCGCCTGCGGACAGTGAGAAAAAGCCGGTGATGGGCTAACCTCAGCCATGTGAGGCATGACCAGCCGCTGAATCTCGCGAAACGATCTGGATCGGTGAATTGCAGTCTCCGCTCCCCCTTATGACTGAGAGGAATCATTGAGACGATTTTCCATCAGTAAGGAGCGAGGAAGCTCGTTTCATGGTAGAGGTTCCACCCGCGGCTCAAGAGGGCTGCTGTCCTTGCCAATACGGGTGTACCACCAAACGCCTCGAGCCACAAGTAAATCATCTGAGCACTACAACTCAAACCCTCCTTCCCACTCATTAGCCGGGCTGAAGCCATAGGCCTTTCCACAACCCTTCCTCCAGTTCATGGGTTTCAAACCATCCAACCTCCCAGTCATAGGGTCCCGTTGGCCCTCTTTATGTAATGTAATGGTAAAGACCCCGTCTTGTCTTCATA
>JAOUGQ010000513.1 GCA_029865515.1 Nitrospirota bacterium | reverse complement strand
ATTCCTCCCGACATGTTTCTTTACACTTTGTGAGGATGGCTCAAGATAAGAAAGTCCGGGAAAAAGTTGCTCACTTATCAAAGAATATGTGCATGGCCATGTTGCTTCGCCTGTCGTAGCGATACAGATGGTGTCATAGCCTCTCAGTAGGCATTTGGCGGCTTAGCCGACCATCTGAGCGGTGCGAGGTGAAATCGCCAATTGCCCAAACGGTATTCGGGCGTATGGATTGAAAAGCAAATCATTTTTTCCAAATGAGCCATCAAGCCACTGGGATAAATTCCACATCGAAATTCTAGGCCTTGATGCTCATAACGAGTGTCTTGTCGGCCACATTTTTCAGACATGAAGGCAGCTGTCCCCGAAACTTCGGCGATGCTATCTGTTCATCAGCATGGTATTTGTGGTGTTTCACCAATTTTCAGGAAAGATTGCCATAGGTGTTCTTGTCTGGCCTATTGGTTTCTTTATGATAGGTTGGGAGGGTAGAAGGCGATCTTTTCGTTATTTGGCGAGCTGTTCCATGAGGAATATTTTAATGGACCAAGCAGGTGAGAAGGGATGAAGGAGATGAAAAAGCCGAGGGGGATTATCAACCTGGTCATGATCAATATCTTGGTCTTTTTGATGGTTGCCCTCTCTGTCAATTTCCTTGCGTCGGTCTATTTGGATGGGCGTGACCTATGGAAAAGAATCTTTGTCCCTATTGATGAGAAGGCCTATGTTGAAAGCCTTCCTGACCAGGACTATACCTATCTGATTTATCGAGAAAAAAAGCAACTTGAAACACAATATGTTCCTTATGTGGCCTGGGCCAAAAAACCCTTTTCAGGAAAAACCATTACGATTAATAATGAGGGAGAGCGCACGCATCGTTTGACGACAAATCAACCCATGAAACATGTGCGCTTTTTCGGAGGGTCGACGATGTGGGGAACCGGTGTCGATGATCAGAGTACGATCCCGGCGCATTATAATGATCTTCATCCTGACTACCGGGCCTACAATCATGGTCAATCAGGTTTTGTGAGCAGACAGGGGTTGGCCCGTTTGATAAATTTAGTGAACCAGAAAGTTCCGATGGATATAGTGGTCTTTTACGATGGTTGTAATGATGCGCACAATGTTTGTGAGGGAATAGGCCCTATCAATAGCCATCGTGAGGTGGCCAAAATGGCAGACAAGTTGGAGCATCGTTGGTATGTCACGGATGCCTTAACGGGGTCTATCCGCACCGTAATTCAGAAGGTCATCAAAAAAGGAGTAGAACCGCCCAGCAAATGTCTCGCGGATCCGGCCTATGCAAAACTCGTGGCATCCACCATGGTAAATAATTGGAAAATTGCTCGATCAGTGGCTGCGCTTGGAGGGGCAGAGTTTCATGCTATTCTTCAGCCTGTAGCTGCCTTAGGACAACCTAATATTGAATATCTGGGGCTCAGGGGTGATAAAACCAATTGGCATGTCGTCTACCCCCTTGTAAAGGAGATTAAAGAGCGGGAACACCTTGATTGGGTTCATGATTTCACCGATGCGTTTGATGTGAAAGAATATATTTATATTGATGGTTGTCATGTAAATAGTCTGGGAAATCAAATTATTGCAAGAAGACTGAGTGAAATGCTGAAGCAACTTGAATAATCAAGTCCACTGGAACCTGGTTCTCGCAACCTTTCTCCGTTATTCATTAGAGGGGTTTTCGGAAGAGACAAGGTGAGTGAGTTATTCGGAAGGCAATTTTCTTTGACATTCGCATGTGGTATACACCGGCCTTCATTTCCAAAAAAGCTTCCAGCTCCTATTTGGTTTCCGTGTTGCGTTAAGCCGGTTTTTTGTTGCTAAAACCCCGATACTTTCCTTCCTGCGTCCTGACCGCCAATAGACCAGTGTGAGTAACGATTGGAGATTTTGGGCAATGGTATGCCAAAAGGGTGCAAATTTTTTTTGTCACCACTTGGTTGCGTACCTGCTTCCGCTGCTGAGCCAAGATCTGATCATAG
>JAOUGQ010000189.1 GCA_029865515.1 Nitrospirota bacterium | reverse complement strand
CGTCTGACACAAGAGACGGATATTTACCGTATTATCTGAAAGGGGGTGAGTGAATTGGCAGCAACAAAAAAGAAAGCCGCTCCAAAGAAAAAAGCCGCGGCCGCGAAACCCAAAGCCAAAGCTAAGACCAAGAAGAAGTAACTGTAGTTCCCTCCTGCAGTACCACCGGGGGTGGGGCCACCTGCTCCCGGTGTGTTTTTCCCGCCAACCCATTCAGCTCACGCACAACACCATCAATCAGTCCCGGATGTATGCTTGGGATTTCAGCATGCTTCAGGTATGCTGAGAAAAATTCTGAACCACATCCATGCCACTCTCACTTACCGAATTCGACAATCTGACCCAAATCGGTATTCAGGCCGCCCGGCAAGGCGGAGCCATTCTTCTCGACTACGCCCAAAAGGGGTTTCAGATCCATAAAAAGGAACAAGCCATCAACCTGGTCACCGAAGCCGACCTCCGATCAGAAGAAGCCATCATTCAGACCATCAGACAAGCGTTTCCCGGACACCAGATTCTTAGCGAAGAACAAGGTCTGCAGAAGAGTCCCACCCATCCCATCAAATGGATTGTCGATCCGCTGGACGGCACCACCAACTTTGCCCATAGCTTTCCCATGTATAACGTCTCCATCGGCGTGGAATATGAAGGCAAATGCATCCTCGGGGTAGTCTACGATCCAACCAGAAACGAACTCTTTCTGGCACAAACAGGAAAAGGCGCTACACTCAACGGCACGCCGATTCATGTTTCGGCCACGCCCAAACTGAACGAAGCGCTGCTCGTCACCGGCTTCGCCTATGACGTGCACACGGCCAAAGATAACAATCTGGAGGAATTCTGTGCGTTCACGTTACACGCTCGTGGGATACGCCGGACAGGCACCGCCGCGATCGACCTCTGTTACATCGCCAGTGGGCGATTCGACGGTTTTTGGGAACTGCACCTGAACCCGTGGGACACGGCAGCGGGAAAAGTCATCCTTGAAGAAGCCGGGGGAACAGTCACGAATTACGCAGGTGAACCCTACTCCATCTATGGCAACACCATCATCGCCAGTAATGGCCTTATTCACCAGGAAATGATTGAGGTCTTAAAAAGTTGCCGTGAACAATAAAATATTTTTGATGGAATGCGAACTCATTGCCCTGCGTGATGAGCTCCGTCAAGGAAAAATGACTTCAGAATTTTAAACGCCCGCTCAGCAATAAACTGCCATCTCCCACTTAATTTATGAGAGACATAGACTTGTTGGGAGCCCCTTCCGGCTAACGTTCCCGCTACCAGATGCCCTTGTATGACTCTTCACAAACCTCTTGTTATGACGATTCGGCAAGCAGACGCTGAATGGTTTTCTCGGTTTCCTCATACCCTCCTTCTCCAATCCGTGTGTATTGGATAAATCCACGTTTGTCAATCAGATACAATGTCGGCCAGTATTTGTTGCGATACTGACGCCAGTTCCTGAATTCATTATCGATCGGCACGGCATAGGGAATGCGGTGTTCCTGGATATAGTCCTTCACCTTTTCCACGTCGTATTCATACTTGAACTCCGGCGAATGCACGGCAATCACCACCAGCCCTTGCTCAGCATATTTGCCATGCCATTCTTTGACAGAGGGTTCGATGTTCCGGCAGTTCCAACATCCGAATGTCCAAAACTCCACCATCACCACCCTTCCGCGCAAGTGTTCCAGTTTTAACAGTTGGGAATTCAACCAGGTCGGACTCACAATCTCGGGAGCTTGAGTGGCATGAACCAATGAAATAGTCAAAAAGGTCAACATTCCAAATAGAAGGGAATAACAACTAAATTTGATACGGCCCTTTTTCCTATTGGTCATGTTGTCCCTCCTTTTTCCAATCTGAGCCTTGAATGGGCATTGAGTCACCACCATCCATTTACCCTCCGGCCCGTTAACTTTTGGTCTTCTTTCTCTCTGACCCGTTACATGTCAGTTGAAACCCTCTCAAGACAACCCAGCGACAGCATCATAGGGTCGACTAAGAAAAAGGAATTTGACGAATCCAGAAAACGCAGGAAAGTCTGAGGAAGTTGGTGAAGAGGCCCGTTTACTGATTAAGAGAGGTCCGGTTTTCCCGAAAGAGGCATCGACCGAAGCATGATGTGCTGTGGGACAACTTTGATATTCCCTACCCCATATCCTTAAAATCATGTTGGGGGTTGCGTTCGCGGGCGAAGTTTTTGGACCAGGCGCTACGAAACAGCACGACCGCGCGGTCCCGACTGTCTTTGACAACCAGCGCATCGGATGGAGATTTAAATGTTTCAACATCTCCCACGAGCCACGCACTGGATTCATAGGGCAGCACATCCACTACCACCTTGACCCGGTATTCACTCTGTAATCGAAATTCCAAGACATCGAACTGCAACCGGCCTACTGCCGCCACAAAAAATTCCAGGCCGTCCAGACTGCGAAGGATTTGAATCGTCCCTTCCTTGGCGAGTTGCTCGATCCCTTTGTCGAACGATTTCCGCATGGTGGTATCGGTTGGACGTACGCGAGCAAACACTTCCGGTTGGAATTGAGGGAGGGGTTTGTAATTGAACCCGTCGGCAACGGAAATGGTGTCCCCAATTTGAAAGACTCCGGGATTGATGATGCCAATCACATCGCCGGGATAGGCCACATCCAGCGTGTTGCGCTCTTTGGCCACCATACTGTGGGGGCGCGAGAGCCGCACCTCCGTATTGGTCCGATGATGTTTCACCACGACATCCCGCTCAAACCGCCCGGAACACACTCGTAAAAACGCCGTACTGTCGCGATGCCGTGGATTCATATTCGCCTGAAGTTTAAACACATAGGCACTAAAGGGAGTGTCCACCGGATCGATCATGAGCTCCCGGCCATCCGGTGTATCCGCTAATCGGCCGTGAGCGGAAGGCGCAAGTTCTACAAACGCATCGAAAAAAGTTTCCACGCCGAAATTGGTCAACGCCGATCCGAAGAAGACCGGCGTCACTTTCCCGTTTTGAAATTCATCTTTCGAAAAGGGGTTCCCGGCAATGTCCAGCAATTCCAAATCATGCATCAATTGGTCCCAGACATAATCCGCCATCCGACTTTTCAATGAGGGGTCGTCCAAGGAGAGTTCCGTGAGATCCGGCTTCGCTGCGCCTCCTGCGGCCGTTTTGGTGTATAACAACACCTGTCGGGTTTGCCGGTTCACCACCCCGAGAAAATCCCGTCCGGACCCGATGGGCCAGTTGATGGGACTGGCATGAATGCCCAACACGTCTTCCACTTCTGACATGAGATCCAGCGGAGCCCGTCCCGGCAGGTCCATCTTGTTGATGAAGGTCAATACCGGAATTTGGCGAAGACGGCAGACTTCAAATAACTTTCGGGTTTGCGTCTCGACCCCCTTCGCGGCGTCAATGACCATAATCGCGCTATCGGCAGCCGTGAGCGTCCGGTAGGTATCTTCGCAAAAGTCCTGATGGCCAGGCGTATCCAAAACATTAATCACGGCCTGTTTATAAGGAAATTGCATCGCGGAGGCGGTGATGGAGATGCCTCGCTCCTGCTCCATTTCCATCCAATCCGACGTCGCCAGTTTCCGGTTTTTGCGTCCCCCTACCATGCCGGCGGTGCGGACCAACCCTGAATAGAGCAGGAGTTTTTCGGTCAGCGTGGTTTTGCCCGCGTCCGGGTGGCTGATGATGGCAAAGGTCCGGCGCTTACCGGCCTCAGTTCGAATTTCTTGTTTGAGTTGAAGTGTGGTCATACTACCTTTTATTTGAAAAAGTTCGGTCCATTACAATTTTTCCAATTGACCCTGCGCCCGGGCCAGCCCAAGACGAGAGGCATTAAAGGTAAATAATCCTTCAATCAAATTATCCCGCGCTTGAGCCACGCGGGTTTGCGCATCCGTCACTTCAATGTTTGTGGCGACACCGACGGCGAACCGCTCACGCGAGAGTTCTAATTCGGTAAGGGCAAGCTTTAACCCTTCTTCGGCCACCGCTACCTGCTCTTTGGCTGAACTCATTGTAATGAGCGCATCGCGAACCTCCAGCGCCACTTGATATTGCACATCCTGCGTTTTGATTTCTTCCTGCCTGACTTTACTGCGGCTCTCCGAAATTCTTCCTTCCCGCTGTCCCCCATCGAAAATCGGCACCGTCATCAGGACCTGAACATTATCTGTTGTAAGGGCATTGGGGATTTGATTGCCGATCATACCCACATCGCCGGCGGCCTTAATGGAGGGGACCCGTTCATTGGTCACAGAACTTAACGTGAGGGACGCCAGTCGCTCACGGTTCTTTTGCGCCTTCAGTTCAGTCCGATTTTCTTTCGCAACCTGCAAGGCCTCTCCCACAGACTGTTCGGAGACTTCCACCAATTTCATCTCATCCGTGAGTACCAGGCGCACGTCAAAGGACAACCCCATAGAGCGAATCAGATTGAGTTTGGAACGATCACGGGCATTTTCAGCTACTAATAAGCGCTGTTTGGCGTTTTCCAATTGAACCTTCGCCCGGGTCACATCCAGACTTGTCGCCATTCCTGCAGATTTTCTTTCCGTCGCCAACCGCAGTAATTCCTTATTCAGAACGACATCTGCCGTCCGAGCATCCACGGCAGCTATGGCCCGAAGAGCTTCCAAATAGACAAGACCCGTGGTGGCCATGGTATCACGTTTGGTGACTTCCGCATCCAACCCTGCCACATCCACTCCGGCTTTGGCAGCCCGCCACTTTTGAATGAGACTCAAGCTGAACACATTTTGTGTAAGAAAGGCCCGCATTTCGTAAAAATCCCGCGGGTTGGTCACCATGGCCCCGCCCCCGAATGAACTTGTGAAGAATCGACGCCGGGAGTAGCCCGCCGTCCCCGAGAGATTTGGCAATAATTCGCCTAATTGGGTATCGGCCACATCCCTGGCCTGGGCAATGCGTTCGATAAATAAACGGACGGTGGGATTTTGATCAACGGCAGCGTCCATGGCCTCTCGCAAACTCAATCGCAATTCAGGAAGATCTCGAGCCGTTGAAGGCTCCAACGGAGCTGCCCAGGTAACCATGTTGACTCCGGCACACAGTCCGCTGAACATCACGAACAGACATAACACCTTCGAAATCTGTAACACCATAGCTTCCTTTCCCTTGCCTCTTTATTAAAAATGGCCTCCCGAAGGTTGAACCGCCAATTGAGGCTTTCTTTTCGCCGTCCACTTGTGTTGTGCGTCCATCACCAGGGTAAACAATGCCGGAATGACAATGAGGGTGAACACCGTGGAGACCAGGAGGCCTCCCAGCACCACACTCCCAATTCCCCGGTATAGCTCGGAGCCCGCGCCAGACGAAACCACCAGAGGGAAGAGTCCAAAGAGCGTGGTCAGTGTCGTCATCATAATCGGCCGTACACGGATTTTGACGGATTCGCGAATTGCCTCACGAATCGATAATCCGTGCTCAGATGTTCCCTCAAGAGAATCGGGCTGCTCCGTGCCCCTCATAAAATTTAAGGCCTGGTGCACCACCAAAATCGCATTATTCACCACTACCCCGATCAGGATGACAAAGCCTAACATGGTCAACACATCAAGAGGCTGATAGGCCACAAAATTGTTGACCAGGGACAGGCCCAGGAATCCACCCGCTGCGGCAAACGGCACGGTAAAAATAATCACCAGAGGATAGAGAAAGCTTTCGAACAACGCGGCCATCAGGAGATAGGTAATGGTAAAGGCCAATAAAAAATTCCATTTTAAGGCCTCATAGGTTTCCGTTAAATCATCAGCCGTCCCCGACAGCCGGATATTGTACAAGCGCCCCAACGTCCCACCTTCCTTCAACGGCCCGAGTATTTTCTCCCGGATCACATCCATGGCCTCTTCCAGCGCCATCTCAACCGGCGGGATCACCTGAATAACAATGGATCGTTCCCGTTCGATATGATTTATTTGTTCCGGCCCGGCCACTAACTTGACGTCGGCAATATTGCCAACTGTCGTCAATTGCCCCCCTTTGGTATAAATCGGAATGGAATTGAGCGACTGCGTCTGATTGGCATACCGGTCGACTCCACGAATCGTCAGGTCAACTTCATC
>JAOUGQ010000511.1 GCA_029865515.1 Nitrospirota bacterium | reverse complement strand
GCTAAGGGGAGATACGACACATGTTTAGCTCCGGCTTTTCTGAAGGCGTCCAAACATGATTCCCGTTGCATCACGAACCAAAAATCATATCCCGCCACCATCTGCTGCCAATAAGTTAAATGACGAAAATTTTCCACAAACCACATGGCCGTCAGGACCTTTTTTCGACGCATTTGGTCTAAAACAGCCATCGACAAAGGAGCCTGGGACAAGGCCAAGACAAGATCCGGAGGGTCCTCGGCGACGTGAGCAAGACTAATGACCCCCAGCGTGTCACTCAATCGTTGTTGGACCGCAAGCCGCAACCGGTTATCACGTATCGTGTCTAAAGTTCGATATCCGGCATAATGAGGACTATGATCCACCCAACTCACACGATGCCCAAGGGCTTCCAAGGCATTTACGACATATCGGGCAACCGGCAGTGACCCGCCATAAATGGGACCGACCACCATGATATGGAGTGCCCCGCTTAATTGCTGAGCGAGGCGATCTTGAAGCTTTCGACGAAAGTGTTCATAGGCCTCATGATGAACCGTGGCAGCAGGTTCGTAACTCAGGATTCGAACCCGCTTGGCATTCTGTGTCACCCGGGCAGCCATATCGGCTATGGGACCCGCCACCCACAGCACCCGTTCGCCCCACCCTTCCAGCGACCGAACAGATACACAATCCGCCAACTCAGAAAGATCGGGCACCACGACCACCATCACCTGTTCATGAGACAACATCTGACGCAAGGCTTGCACGTGGTAGAGCAGTCCCACTCCAAATACCACAATAGTTTCCCCCGCTTGGCAGTCTTTGATCCGTTGTTCAGCCCAACGTTCAGCTTCGCGGACAGGATCATACGCACTGTGAATATATCGGGAATTGACGAGCGCCGTAGGCATGCCGGATTTGGCCGGCTGGATGAACAGAGTTCCTCCTGGAACCTGCAGGATCTGAGCAGCTAACACCTGATCCTGATAGCGAAGAATACCCACATTCTGTTGCAACACATTCATCTAATCTGGCTCTTGTTGATTTCTTTAAAAATCCATCCCATTACCGTATAAATAGGGGAAGCATTCCCGGCTACCTGCGTACTGCCATCTGAAAATCTTGATTGCTCGACTGAGACAACACTTCCCACATATCTTTTCGCCCCAGAACAAACTCATCAGGTTTGCCATCGCAAGTATAAAACGCCCCCCACTCATCTCGATGACTGGTCCAGAGATCCCACTCGCCTTCTTGTGATAGCACTCGTTCATCTCCCATCAAATGGACCGTTTCCCTCACAGGCCAATGGCCAGAGGATGAGCGTTCGATTTTTACTCCACGATCATCCAACTTCTCCGGAGGTTGATTCCTCTTGCGTTGCCACACATAATGGCCAACCCCATACGGACCGGTTTCATGGACACGGGCACGGGAGAAATACCAGCCGATCGCACGTGCACCGCATATCGCACCGAGGTGCAACGGTCCTGTATCCGATCCAACCACCCACCTGCACCGATTAAGGATACCCACAAGTTGGGGCAACGAGGTCCTACCACACCCATTCACCACCCGGTTCCTATATTTGTTGGGAAGGTTATGCTCTAAGGCCAAAGCCGCTTCTCGCTCTCCCTCTCCCCCGATCAAGAACAGATAACTCTGGGGGATGCGCTCAGCAGATACGGCAATCAAATCTTGCCACACAGAAAGGGGAATTCGACGGTCGGCGTCTCCGGCACCAAGAACAATCCCAATGATCACAGAAGATTGAGCATTCACAATCCGTTCCAGTGCAAGCGGTAATTGAACCTCTGTGGCCTTCAATGATGGAATGTCTGCTGGCGGGAGAACCCGGCACAACCCGCAAAAGGCATCCGCTAAATGTACACGATTGTTCCCTCGATCTTGAGCGATCTGACGCAAATACCCCGCCCATGCCGGAAGCGTCCGATTCAAAGGTCCATTCTCGCCAGGACCAATGACCCGATCACCCAATAAATGGGCAGCAACAATCCCC
>JAOUGQ010000510.1 GCA_029865515.1 Nitrospirota bacterium | reverse complement strand
GGTCGATCGGTCAACTGATACGATTGCGCTTGAAGACGTGCCTGCAAGACCCGGTCACCGGACTGATCCGCTAATCGTTGCGCCAGTTGAAAATAAAACCAATTCGTGGGGACTTCTTCAGCTAATCTCGCTTGCAAGAGGTCCCAGTCAGGAGGGGACGTTTCCCCATGGATATATCCCGCTTCCAGCAACTGCCGAAAAAGAGGACGCGGAATTCTTTCTCTCTCCCAATCCACCACTAACCGGCTGAGTTGATCCGTTAAACCGGCTTCTCCATATAAAATTCCCAGATACAAGCCATCTAACGGGCCGGATTGATCATCAACCGCGTCTTCATACCACTGCCGGATTTGTTCCTGCGTCTCTCCATCTTGTTCACCCAAGCGGAACATCACCTGCTCAAACGAAGAGAGTTCAGGCAGGCGGGATTCAAAGCCCAGCATCCGGCTGGAGATCCGCTCAAGGTCACGGCTTGCAGTGAAAGACAGGCGCAACCCATCTGTAAACGCCACCGTCCAAAGAAGCAAACCCATGCCAGCCGAACACACGACCAGGCAGACAACGGTCAGCAAACGAGAAAATTTAATTTCTTCTTGTTGATCAAAGCGGGCCTCAGAGGGGAATTCGACTGTTTTGTCTGATTCCATCATCGATACTTCACAGGTCCAAGTAAGTGACTCTTATTTAACGTCCAGGGAAGATACCATGATCCCCTGGCAGCCTGCTCGGTATTCATGCGGCCGGACACCTCACCACATCCAAGACATCCATCCTATGGTTTTTTCTTAGATGTGAAAGCTGGGGCGTCTGCGGCCCGGCCAAGACGCACAAGCGAATGTAGAAAAAGGGCGAGGACTTTTTGAATAAAGGGTGTCGGCAGCGCTCAATTCCCTAACTTTTTCGGGATCCCTTTTTTGTAAGGAGGGGGGAGAAGAGATTATTAGTTTTTTCGCACAAACATGTCTGTCCTGGGCCAACAAACTAAAGGAACCTTGCCGCCCCCTGCATAATTTCTTTCCAGCCTTAGTAAACTCCATGCCTATCCTGCCAGCCACTTTCGGCAGTCAGCACATACCCCTAAGTTCGCTTATCCGATACAATAAAAGAACAAGATCTTAATCTATGTCTATATCGTACGAAAATCCTGAATCCCGAGACTAAAGAGGAGGTAAACGTTGGTGTGGAATTTTCTTAAACGGAATCGAGACAGTCAAAGTTCCTCGCAAGACATCGGCCCCTATTCCAATTACCGGATGGCCGTTCGATTGGAATTGAATCAACGAACCGGCGTTTTCGCGCAATTAGCCACTGCCATCGCCGAAGAAGGAGCCAGTTTGGGCGCGTACGATATGGTATCGGCCACTCGCACCAAAGTGATCCGTGATATTACCCTGGATGTCCAGAGTGAGGAACATGGGGAGCGGGTCATGAAACGGCTGAACAATTTGCCGGATGTCCGGGTCATTGCCTCCTCAGATCGAATCTTCCTGATGCATTTGGGTGGAAAAATCCGGGTGGAGAGCAAGTTTCCAGTTAAAACCAGGAATACCTTGTCCATGATTTACACTCCGGGGGTCGGACGCGTGGTCAAAGCTATTGCCGGGGATGCCAAAAAGGCGTATTCCTTCACCACCAAAAGCAACAGCATTGCCGTCGTAACCGACGGATCAGCTATTCTGGGTTTAGGGAATCTCGGCCCTCTTGCGGCGTTGCCGGTCATGGAAGGCAAGGCCATGTTGTTTCATCAATTTGCCGGCATTGATGCCTGGCCTCTTTGTCTCAACACCCAGGATTCGGAAGAGATTATCCGGACTGTGTTAGCAATTTCTCCGAGCTTTGGGGGGATTAATCTTGAAGATATCAGTGCCCCTCGTTGCTTTGACATTGAACACAGGCTTCAAGCCGAGTTAGATATTCCGGTCATGCACGATGATCAGCATGGAACCGCCGTGGTGATTCTGGGAGCTTTACTCAATGCGTTGAAGGTCACCCGGCGGACCATC
>JAOUGQ010000188.1 GCA_029865515.1 Nitrospirota bacterium | reverse complement strand
AGTTCGTTAACCCCTTTCCCTTCAGATTCCAAAAATGTCACGAGATCCGGATAATCCAGAACAGACTCAAGATCGGGGAAGTGATTTTGATCTGCTGATGGAATGGTGGGTAGAGAACTCTTGAGTAGAGAGAACACCCCCGACTGGTCACGAAGAATTTTGGCAAACGGGTTTTCAGAAGGATTCCCAGGAGTCTTAGCCTGATCGGGACCAACTCCACCTGTTTGACCGTTCCCCGGGGTTGGACTCCCCAGAGGCCCGAAAAAGAACGGAAGGGCATTAATCATCGCTTATTTCCTGGCCTTCGAATCATTACGCTGTTGCAGTTTGATTTCCCGATATTTCCGGAGGCCTTCGGATAACTTGGCGGCTTTCACCGGTTCCACGCCGGCCAATACCCCGGCGGCTTTTTTATCTTTGATCGCTGCCAGAATATCCAAGGCTAACCCTTCCCGCATATGTTCGATTCGCAAGGCCGCTTCTTCAGGATCCATGGATTCATAGATTTTAATCAAATGCGCCAACGCCGGGTCCTGTTCTAAATAGCGGCGCTGCTCTTCTGCCAACGAAGACGCTTGTCCCTCTAACCGTTTGCCCTCTTTGGCTTGTCGCGCGGCCAGCGCCTCCAAATCCCGTTGGAGAGCGGCGACACGTTCTTCACGTTGCTGCAAACCACGTTCCCGTTCATCCAGCTCTTTGAGGCGGGCTTGCAACTGTTCCAATAAGGTGGATTCCTCACTGGGTGCCTCCTCCTCAAGGCGGTCTTCAACCTGTTGATTTTCGTACGAATCTGTCGTTTTCATATCCGGCGTTTCTTGAACAGACCAGACCACTGTGGCCCACAAGACCATCGCCACTAACCACCAGAAGATGAGTCGTCGACTAGGCAGCATTGTTCTACTGGGTCATTTCTTCAAGGTGATAGGTGGCATAGGCATGAGCGGACACATCTTCTTGAAGACGTTGTTCTTGGGCCGCTAATTTCTGCATGACCTCTTCCTCCTTTTTGGCGATCACCAGCTCAACCACCCGTCTGGCATGATAGGCCTTTTTCAATTTTTGCCGCAGCCCGACAAGCATGTGCTCCAAGTCCTGGATCCGTTGGGTGTGGAGTTCCATGGCCGAACCGATATGATCCAACCACTGATACCGTTGTTCGGCAAATACCCTGTCGATGCCCTCTCGTATCCGCTGGTCTAATTCGGCGGCCACCGTATCCATTTCGACCATGAGTTCCTCCCGCTTGGAAACGGTCTGGCTCTTTTCCCACTCCGCCAGCACCACTTCTTCACGGGCGAGGTCTTCCACTTGTTTGCGAAATCGAAGCAACATGGTCCAGTTCATATGGTCTTTCCCTTTCTTTCGAGAAGACGCCGGCCCTGTTCCGCCAGCGACTCAAGACCCTGGCAACTGTCTGTGATCCCTACACCTTCCTCGCGGTTTTGTCTGAGAAAAGCATCAATCGGCTCTTTCATCTGTATCGCCGCATCAAGTCTGGGGTTCGTTCCCGGTTGGTAGGCTCCTAAATTAATCAGGTCTTCCGCATTGCGATATTCCGACATCATCTGCACCAGAAACCGTGCTGCATGCAGATGCGAAGTCGAAGCGATATCCGACATCACCCGGCTCACACTCTGAAGGACATCAATTGCAGGGAAATGGCCTTGCATCGCCAAACGCCGGGACAACACAATGTGGCCGTCTAAAATCGACCTGATGGAATCGGCAATGGGATCATTTAAATCGTCTCCGTCAACGAGCACCGTGTACAGACCGGTAATGGACCCCGTGCCCATCGCCCCCACCCGCTCTAAGACCTGAGGAAAGAGGGTAAAAACAGAAGGCGGATACCCTTTGGTGGTAGGCGGTTCACCGGCCGCCAGCCCCACCTCCCGTTGAGCATGGGCCAACCGGGTTAGGGAGTCGACCAGGAGCAGGACATGGTTGCCCTGATCCCGAAAAAACTCCGCAATGGCCGTGGCAACAAAAGCCGCACGGACCCGGACTAACGGCGATTGATCGGACGTGGCCACGACCACCACCGACCGACGGAGCCCTTCCCGCCCCAAATCCCGTTCCAGAAATTCCTTCACCTCTCGCCCCCGCTCACCCACAAGCGCGATGACATTCACATCCGCCGTCGTATGACGGCACATCATCCCCATCAACACGCTTTTCCCGACCCCGCTCCCCGCAAAAATTCCGAGTTTTTGCCCAACTCCGCAGGTCAGCATGGCGTTAATCGATCGCAAGCCCAAATCCATCGGCTCGGTAATGCGTTGCCGGACCATGGGAGCAGGAGCGGGAGCATAGAGAGCATAGCGCCGACTGCGGGACAGTGGCCCCTTCCCGTCTAACGGTTGACCGAGTCCATCGAGGACACGACCTAACATCTGAGGCCCCACTAAGAGTCTCGGGGAGGTCGGGTCATAGCGAATCAGATTTCCCGCAGCGATACCGCGCACCGCCCCGAAGGGCATGACCACTACCCGTTGCTCCCGAAACCCGATGACTTCTCCCTCAAGCATGGCCTGTCCCCGTTTGCTGAAAACATGACATCGTTGACCCACCGAAGCACCCAAACCGGTGCCTTCCAGCGTTAAGCCCACGGCTTTGACCACACGCCCGGTGATGGTGACCGGGGAGATTTCGTCAAGACGTTGTTGAATACCGGCGAGGCTCATGATCGTGACGATTCCAGACCAAACTCGCTGGCCACAATGGCCAGTTGTTGGGTAAGCTGGGCATCGAACAGTAAGCCGGCCTGCTCTACCAGGCATCCACCAGGATCCACGTCCTCATGGGATTCAAGCACCAGATGATCGCCCTTGCTAAACTCCGCCCGTAATGTATGTTGAAGAGGCTCTAACGTCCTGAAGTCTTGCGGATGAACTTTCAGGGTCACAAGTTCTTGAGCAGGCAGAAGTTCGAGGACCTGTCGAACTTGACGAACGACGATCTCTTTATCGATCTCAATTTCCCGTAGAATAATTTTTCGGGTAATGGCCAACGCCACCTCCACAATATCCCGTTCGTGTTCCTCTAGGGCGGCGACCCGGGCCCGCCCAATGTGGTTGGCCAGCCGGAGAGCTTTTTTCAGTTCTTCCTCCACTTCGGCTTGGCATTGGGCACGCCCTTCTTCGATGCCTGCCTGACGTCCCTGCTCAAACGCTTCGCGTTGCAGTGCATCACAGTCATGTGGTGGGGCCTCCTCGGCAGGTTCCTTCCCTCCCCCTTGTACGAATTCAACCATCTGAAAACTTTTGACCATTTCATCGTGTTCCATGGGCCGGCGAACCTTAGACCATTTGTTCCTCACCCTTTCCTCCTATGGCCACCCGGCCCTCACCCGCCAAACGTTGAACCGTTTTGATAATATTCTGTTGGGAGGCTTCCACATCACTGAGTTTGACCGGCCCTCGAGTTTCCATATCCTCCTTGAGGGATTCAGCAGCTCGGCTGGACATATTCCTGAAAAATTTGTCGCGGAGCGGACCTTCGACCGGCTTCAACGCCAGGAGCAATTCTTCTTTGCTCACTTCACGCAGTAATTCCTGCATTCCACGATCGTCGACATTTTCCAGATCTTCAAACACAAACATCTTTCCACGGATTTCTTCCGCGATATCCGGATCTTTGGATTCCAACGCTGTCAGGATTTCCCCTTCCACATTTCGTTTGACGGAATTCAGGATTTCGGCCACCAGACCTGTCCCACCGACGGCCACCGCGTTCTTGGAAGACCCGAGACGCAATTCTTCCTGGAGGACCCGATTCAATTCATCTAACATATTCGGCGACACTTCTTCCGTCGTGGCTAACCGATAGACGATGGCATCCCGTTTATGCGGGGGAAGCAAGGATAAAATCTGAGCGGCTTGATCCGATTCTAAATTCGCCAGAATCAGGGCTCCCGTTTGTGGATGCTCGAAGGCCAACAGATTCGTAATGGAGGCGGCATCAAGAGATTTCAACGTTTCAAACCCCGCATTCTCAGACGTATTCAACGAACTCAGAATTCGACGGGCTTTGTCCTTGCCCAGAGCCGCATTGAGGATTTTCGAGAGATAGGTTTTGCCTTCTACCGAAAGTCCGGATGTCCCGGCCAATTCACGGAATTCCTTTAACACCATTCGATGCTCGTCCTGACCGACATTGACCAAAGCCCCTAAATACGCGCCAATTTGCCGGATATCTTTTTGATCCAGAACTTTCAACACCTCAACAGCCGCGGTTTCCCCGATGGCCAGCAACAAAATGGCTGCCTTTTCATATCCGGATAATTGACTGTTCACGGATTAGACCTTTTCTGCTTGTTCTTCTTTAATCCAAGTCCGAATGACTTGGGCTGCGGAAGCCGGATTGTCTGCAGCCAGTTTAATAGCTTGCTCTTGGGGGGTTTCGCTGATGTGCGCTTCATACTCCGTCACTGTGGCTGGCAACCCTTTCTGTGGCAATAGCACCGGTTCAGCTGCGGGCTTACTGAGATTCAGCGCCATGGGTCTCACAACAAACCACAACACCAAGACCCCAAGAATGAAAAACAGCACCGGTTTGAGAAATCCACCCCAGGCGGCCAGGAACGACTGCACTCCTGCGGTCACACCATCCTCCCCATCTAGTATGGTGGGAGATTCAAATGCCACATTGATGACTTCGATCTGATCCCCACGCTCTTCAGAGAAGCCAACGGCCTTTTTCACGATTTGCACGAGGTTTTGGATTTCCTGTTCAGGCCGTGCAACATATTTCTTCTCGGACGAATTTCCCTCCGTTTGACCTTCGGCGCCTTGAGCGGCCTCATAGGTTCCATCCACTAATACGGCCACACTCAAGCGTTTAATCGCACCGGTGGGTTCAATAATTTTGCTCACCTTTCGATTGACTTCATAATTCAATGTTTCATTTTTTCGTTTGGCTTCTTTCGGCCGACCGCCTTCTGAAGCCTTTAATTCATTCGGAACATTTGTTCGCACACCCGGCACGCCGAGGGGTGCGCCGGATTCCACCACTTTTTCCTGACTCCGGTTTTCGCTTCGCACCACCTGACTGTTGGGATCAAAGCTTTCCTCGGTTATTTCCACCTGACGAAACTCCAAGGGCGCGGTCACCCGTACGACCGATTTCTCCCGGCCCAAGACCTGATCCAGCATGGTTTGGACCCGTTGTTCCAGATCCCGTTCCACCCGGCGTTGCGTTTCAATTTGGGAAGCCGTCAGTTGGGCATCACCATCTGCAGAGTTTTGACTGAGCACCTGGCCATGATTGTCCACGACCGTCACCTGGCTGGGCTCTAAGCCTTCCACACTACTGGCCACTAAATGCACGATCCCCTGGACCTGTGTTCCTCCCAGGGGAGTCCCGCGTTTAAGGGTCAAGACCACCGCGGCCTGGGCCGGTTTTTGTTCTGTGGCGAACAGGCGCTTCTCGGGAATCACCAAATGCACCCGTACCCGCTCCACTTGAGACAGTTGACTGATGGTGCGGGCCAACTCCCCTTGAAGTGCCCGCCGATAATTCATTTGCTGGGTAAAAGGCGTGACACCCAAGCCGGTTCGGTCAAAAATTTCAAACCCCACCCCAGCCGATTCCGGAAGGCCTAACGAAGCCATTTGCAAGCGCAACTCATGGACGCGTTCGGCTGGAACCTTAATGGTATTCCCGCCTTCGCCCACCTCATACACCGCGCCTTGTTTCCCCAGCTCCTGAGCTATCGATCGCGTATCATCGGGATTGAGCTGAGAGAAGAGGACCACCAATTCCGGCTCCTTCCCCATCATCATCAACATCGGAATCGTCGCAATAGCTAATGCCATCACCACGACCACTCCAATCCGCTGAGCCAAGGTTAACGCTTGGAAGTTACTGAGGAGACTTTCAGTCAATGTCGCCATAGATGTACCGCTCTCACTCAATTCTTACGAACAACGAGGGTGATCATGCTCCCCAGTCCACACTCCGGGATATTCTCTGCTTTCCTCTCGATCATCACTTACACCTGCATCCGCATAATTTCCTGATACGCGTCAAGCATTTTATTTCTGACTTGCATCAAAAGTTTAAAGGACAACCCGGCTTTTTCACCGGCGATGACCGCTTGATGAATATTGACATTTT
>JAOUGQ010000509.1 GCA_029865515.1 Nitrospirota bacterium | reverse complement strand
TTACGAATTTCTTTGAACCTTGTTTGCAATAAACAGGCATTCTTGTTTGTCACCTGGCTTTGGAGTCAGAAGTGGGGTCAGTATTGAAGTGGGGTCAGGCATGAGTATTGATTTATGTATGTCCCTCTTCTTGTCGGTTCCGGCTATGGCTCGAAACCCGCGTGTCGAATTCCCCGGTGCCCCCTATCACGCGATTTTTCGCGGTAACCACCGCACGGAAAAAGGGGGCGCGAGTCTTTATCTGACGGCTCAGAATTAACTGCCTCCCATCGGGTTGAGTTCGTCTCTCGCCCTATTAAAAGAGCGTATGGCCGATAGCATGTCCAGAATAAGTTCAGGACTGTCTGCGCCCGTTCTATAAACCTCCTGCCATCCGCTCTCTTCTTCAACGAGGTGCCTCCTAACCCTTCATTGAGTGGCGTTGCCTTGCCCGACGCTACGCCTCCGCTGGAAAACAAGGGGGCTGCCTCTGTCATCAAACCTTTCTGTATTGAGGCGACCCCACTCTTCTCTCACATGTCTTTGGTTTTCTATCCAAGAAGATTATAATAAAAGAATTTAGACCCATGTGCGCACAGGTCACCCTCTTATTTCGAGACTTGTGCTGTTTTACACATACAGACGAGGAGGATTTTTGAGATCCCTGGTGGCTTCAATTTCCCGCATCTGTTTATGAGGATACCTATCACCATGAATCAGCTTGTTTCATCCGATCTGTTCGTGAAAATGGTTGCGGTTCGAAGAGACCTGCATCAACATCCTGAACTCAGCGGACAGGAGTTCAGGACAGCCGATACCATCATCCAATTCTTGAAAAATGCGGGAGTTTCCAATATCTCGCGTGTGGCGAAAACCGGGGTTATAGCCGAAATCCCGGGTCCCTCACATGCCCCTTGGATTATTTTACGGGCAGACACCGATGCGCTGCCTATTAAGGAAGAGACGAATCTTGATTTTTCCTCGGTGAATGAGGGCATCATGCATGCCTGTGGCCATGATGGACATACCGCCATGCTCTTAGGGGCCGCTGAGCTTTTGGCACAGGAAGCCCATCTTCCTGCCCCTGTGCGTTTCATTTTCCAACCATCGGAAGAGCATGGCGCGGGTGCCATGGCCATGATTCAGGAAGGCGTGCTCGAAAATGCCGGTATGATTTTCGGTGGTCATTTGGATCGCCATTATCCGACTGGCACGCTTGTTGTGACCGATGGTCCGGTGAACGCGTCTACCGATACCTTCCTGGTCGAAATCCTCGGGCAAGGCGCCCATGGGGCGAGGCCTCATGAGAGCATTGATGCGGTGGTAGTGGGAAGTTTATTAGTCATGGCCTTGCAAACCATTGTGTCTCGTGAAGTGGATCCCGCCTTTCCATCTGTGGTCTCCATCGGCCGATTCCAGTCAGGGACCGCATCCAATGTCATTGCGGGACAGGCCACGTTGGAGGGCACGATTCGCGCGCAGCACCCGCAGGTTCGAGCGCACCTCCATACGGCCATTCAACGCATCGCCAAATCCATCGGCCAACTTCATGGGGCGAACATCACCACCACCATTCACCTCGGCACGCCTCCGGTGATCAATTCCCCGGAAATGGCGGCCTTAAGCCGTCAGGGCGCGGCACTGACAGTTGGCCAGGACAATGTGGTTCCTTTGCGGACCGCCAACATGGGAGGAGAGGATTTTAGCTATTATTTGGAAAAGGTCCCCGGAGCCTACATCCGTTTTGGATCACAAGTGCCGGGTCTCGAAAGTTTTCCCGCGCATTCCAGCAAATTCGACTTCGATGAACAGGCGCTTGCTGTGGGAGCCTCGTACTTTCACCGTATGGCGATACTGGCAGGGCAGCAGCTTCTCAACCAATAACATCAGACGGAGGTCTGACTCCTCAACGCCATGATTATCGTCCGACCAGCAGAAGAACACGATATTGAAGGGATTCGGGATATCTTCTTGAAGGTCTATGGGAAGGATTACCCTTATAAGGAATTCTATGACACCACATGGCTGAAGC
>JAOUGQ010000508.1 GCA_029865515.1 Nitrospirota bacterium | reverse complement strand
TCGGATTCATTTCACGGATTTGGACATATAACTTTCGAGGTCTTTCTCCGGTTTTTGTCAATCAAGCCCGGCTGATCCTGGAACTTCAGGAGCCGGTCACGAGTCTGGGAAATGCAGGCCAGTGACTTCAAGTCCGTCCTCTTTCGGAGGGGGGGGTTGATGAGGGCAATGGGGAAAGTTATGGACTATCTCGAAAAGCGAGGGAGTCGGATTCTGGAACCGGAGTCACATGAAATTGTGCGGTGGACGGCAACATTGCCAATAAAGGAGTAGATTGTGATGTCATGTGGTTGGGTGGCGATTTCATAGCCGGGCCGGTCACGGATGCCGTGGACCATGTGAATGGCCTAACCAGCCAGATGACATGGGATGTGACTCTCGATGTGTTGCAAGTCTTGGCTAATGGAAAAGCCGAGGCGAACTGGCTTGTGCGTTTTGCGAACGAATTTTCCAATGGTATGGTGAAGTATTACTCCAAGGAAGGCGCTGCTCAGAACTAAAACTATTCCCTGGGTCCCCAGTTGGTCCTGGCGCCATAGGGGGCAAGGTTTCTTTGTGTGCTGCCTCGTCTGATCGGGAAACATTCCTGTTCAGCCGAGGCAGCTTTTTATTTGGATTTGGCTAAGCTGTTAAGGTTGAGGCTTTGCGCAGCGGAAACCGATGTTGGGTGATCGCATTTCAGGAAGTGCGCCACCCCTTGTGGCGCTTCGAAGCATGACAGGTAGGCTTTTCCAGGACCCACCTCTCACAACCTTATAGCGGCCCATTTTGGGCCCAGGCGGATTCTTCTCCGGCATGATGGGATAGTAGTCCGATCCCAACCAATCGTTGACCCATTCGGCAATGTTCCCTGATAGATGGAAAACTTTATAGATGCTTTGGCCATCTTCGAAGCTGTCGACGGTGGCGACCAATGGGATTTCATGAACATGGTATTGTCCGAACACGGCTAGGTCCGCGGTGGGATCCATTTCTCCCCATGGGAAGATTCGTGCCGATTCCCCTCTCGCAGCCTTCTCCCATTCGGCTTCGGAAGGCAGTCGTTTCCCTTGATGGAGACAGAAATCACTGGCCTCATCCCATGTTACATAAAGGGCTGGCCAGGGCGCGAGCGCTTGATCGGGAATGAAATGCACACTGATCAGATGCCAAATGAGTCCTCGCAATTCAGGGGAAACCGTCTGCTTGGTGTTGAGGAGAAACGCTAGATATTCCCCAAGGCTGACTTCGTATTTGTCGATCGCATATCTATCTACCCAGATGCGGCGTTGGGGAAATTCCGTGTCGTCGTAGTGGGTTTCGAAAGTATGCCGAAGATCGTCCCGCCGGATGGTCCCCATTAAAAACCAGCCTTCTGGAATTGCCATCTGCGGAGAAGGCTTGGCAAAACTGGCCAGGTGAGCAATATGCTCATCAACGTTTGGTGGGGGTGGATCGATTTCGCTTATGGCCAATTCAGGGATTCCCAAAAGCAACCATATGGCCAAGCATGTGGTGAACAGACGATAATATGAGGTAGAAAAAACGAAATCCAGGGACATCTTGGGGTCTCGGGTCGGATCAGGATGTTGGGCTTAAAACGAAGGCAGTCTACGTGAAGGGAACTGGAGGGGCAAGCCTCTCATTTATACAGAATGAACCAAGGAACGATCAATGAAGCGATTCGGTAATCGGCGGTTAACGGGTTTGGTGCAATCGGACATTCGCGCGATGACCACGGCTTGTGCGCGGGTGAAGGGGATCAATTTGGCTCAGGGCGTGTGTGATACGGGAGTGCCAGGTCCCGTGGTGCGTGGGGCCAAAGAGGCCATGGACAAGGGGATTAATCTCTATACGAGATTTGACGGCTTGGACAAATTGCGGCAAGCCTTGGCTCATAAGTTGGCTGCATATAATGGTATCGATGCCGATCCTGAAACGAATATTACCGTGAGTTGTGGCGCAACCGGCGCATTTCAATGTGCCTGCATGGCCTTATTGAATCCTGGCGATGAGGTCATCCTGTTTGAGCCC
>JAOUGQ010000187.1 GCA_029865515.1 Nitrospirota bacterium | reverse complement strand
TTCCCGCATAGGTACTTGGACGTCTGGTCTCGAGCCGGCTCGATATATTTTTTTTGAGCCGGGAAAGGGTTGGATCGTTAAGGAAGAAAGGGGGATACGGGGCTCTTCTGAAATAACGTTTAAGGAAGGCGTCGAAGCGTCAGATGCGGTGGTTTGGGCTGGTGTCATACAAACCCTCTCTTTCTCGGGTTTAGGAAATTGGCCTAAGGAGCTTCTTTAAACAAAGAAAAAAGCCGCCCCTTTTTTGCTAAAGAGTGCGGCTGATTATGCGGGATCTCGTGTCTCCTGCTTCCCTACGCTGGTATTACCCAGGTCAGGTCGTGAGGGTCGTCCCCAGCTTTGGGACTCTCAGCTTGTCGCACCCCTAGCAAAAACGATCGTACCTGCGGATCTTTTCCCTTGTCAAACTCGAGATATTGGGATGTGGTAGGCTTAAGCTAATGAGATGCAGTAAGCCTTACTTAGGATATCATCCGAATCAGCGGGAGAAATGGATGGCAGAAGTATACCTTTTAGGATCTTGAAATTCATGGATCAACGTAAAGTAAGCCAGATAAAAATGAATTTCGGATTTTCAGCCTTTTTCACCGGTGGATGGTTTGCTACAATAACAGACTTACTCTTGGTCCTGGCTAAATATTGATGAGGATTGAGTAGCCCTTTTTGTATCTCAATGTATGTGTATCGTGAACCTAAGGAATCAGGCGTGACCCTTTCGACAATTACCGAGCTGCCTATTACAGACTACCAGACTCTCTCCGAACCTGAGTTGTTCGAACGGACAGTGGAGGCCAAGCGGAAACTTGGTAAGAGCGTTCTCGTGCTTGGGCATAATTATCAGCGGGATGAGGTAATCGTTCATGCCGATTTTCGAGGCGATTCCCTTCTGTTGGCCAAGTACGCCGCAGAGCATCCTGAATATCCCCATGTGGTGTTTTGTGGAGTGCATTTTATGGCCGAGACGGCGGATATTTTGAGTCGTTCTAATCAAACGGTCATTTTGCCTGATATGGCTGCTGGATGTTCCATGGCGGATATGGCTTCCATGGAACAGGTGGATGATTGCTGGGATCGGCTCGGACGGGTTTTGGCAGTTGAGGAGACCGTGACCCCAATCGTGTATGTGAATTCGGCAGCTGCTCTCAAAGCCTTTTGCGGGGAACATGGCGGTGTGACCTGTACCTCCTCCAATGCCAAAGCGATTATGAACTGGGCCTGGAAAAGGAGAGAAAAGATTCTCTTTTTCCCCGATGAGCATTTAGGGCGGAACACAGCAAATGCCATGGGGTTTCCCCGCGAAGACATGATTGTGTGGGATCCCTTTCAACTCAACGGCGGGCATACCCGGGAAACCATACAGAAGGCTCGTCTGATTCTCTGGAAAGGGCATTGCAGCGTGCACCAGATGTTTCAACCGGCACACGTCGCCTATTTCCGGAAGCAGTATCCCGCCATTCAGGTTATTGTCCATCCCGAATGTCATGAGGACGTGGTGAACCAGGCAGACCTGGTGGGATCGACGGAATTTATTATCCGGACCGTGACTCAGGCAGAACCGGGAACAATTTGGGCTGTAGGTACTGAGCTGAATTTGGTGAACCGGCTGAAAGATGATCAGGCCGATAAACAGATCTATTTTCTCTCTCCGATGGTGTGCCGGTGTTCGACCATGTTCAGGATCGATGGCCCGCATTTATGCTGGGCCATGGAAAACCTCGTTCAGGGCCATGTGGTCAATCACATACAAGTTCCGGACGAGGAGAAAGTTTTTGCCAAGTTGGCTTTGGACCGCATGATGGCTCTGAGCTGATTGCCTACCCGTTGCGGCTTTCCTTCCCTTTTTTATGATGTGTGTATTTTCGAAGCGGAGCCTTCTTCCATCTCTGTTTGTTGCGAGATTGCCTCAGGTTTTTGTTTGACGGGTTTGAGGGGCACGGCTAGAATGGCCTTGAGTTTTTTGCAAATTTCTTGAGAATCTTCCCATGGACTACAAATCTACCTTGAATCTTCCCCGGACCGAGTTTCCGATGAAGGCCAACTTGCCTCAAAAAGAACCGGAGCGATTAGCCTGGTGGGAGCAGGAGCGGGTGTACAACCGGATTCAGGAGTCCAGGAATGGATGTCCCCTCTATATCCTTCATGACGGGCCTCCCTACGCGAATGGACACATCCATATCGGGCATGGGCTGAATAAAATTCTGAAAGACATCATTATTAAATCTAAAACCATGGCCGGGTTTCAGGCTCCGTATATCCCCGGTTGGGATTGCCATGGACTGCCGATTGAGCATCAGGTAACCAAGCTATTAGGGCCAAAGAAAAAAGAGTTAAGTTCGGTGGAACTCCGGAAGCTGTGTCGGGAATACGCGGACAAATTCGTCCATATTCAACGGGATGAGTTTCGCCGGCTTGGAGTGTTTGGCGATTGGGAGCATCCGTATCTCACGATGGATACCGCCTATGAGGCCGCGATTATTCGCGAATTTGGCAAGTTCGTGGAGAAGGGACGTGTTTATAAAGGACTCAAACCGGTGTTGTGGTGCACCGTTGATCAGACCGCTCTGGCAGAGGCGGAGGTGGAGTATGAGGATCATGTTTCGCCATCGGTGTATGTGAAATTTCCATTTGCCAATTCCCCTGAAATTCTCGCGTCTGAGAAATTTTTAAACCTTTCCGCGGTCAAATCGCTCAAGGCAGTTTCGGTGGTTATTTGGACGACCACCCCGTGGACCTTGCCAGCCAATCAAGCGGTCTGTCTCCATCCTGAGTTTGAATATGTGGTTCTTCGCAATGGGGATGATGCCTTCATCGTGGCGGTGGGTCTGGAAGAGCCGTTTGCCAAAGCTTGCGGATTCAAAGACTTCCAGGTTCTGGGGAAGATGAAGGGTAAGGAATTTGAAGGATGGGTCTGCCACCCACCTTTTTCCCGGAAAGAGGTCCCGATTCTCAATGGAGAGTTTGTGACACTTGAGCAGGGGACAGGTTGTGTCCATATCGCTCCAGGGCATGGGATGGACGATTATTTGTTAGTGCTCAAGTATAACAAACAGCCTTATGTCGAAATTCTCCCGAATCAGAAACCATTGGAGATTGTGGTGCCGGTGAATGATGCCGGAAAGTTTACGGATGAATTCCCTGAGTGTGCCGGACAGCCGGTTTTAGAAGCCAACCAGGGAATTATTGAACTGTTAAAGAGCAAGGGCCGATTGATCGGTGAGAAGAAGGTAGAGCATTCCTACCCGCATTGCTGGCGGTGCAAGCAGCCTGTGATATTTCGAGCCACTCACCAGTGGTTTGTGTCCATGGAAAAAGGCGATCTCCGGTCTGAAGCGCTCAACCAGATTGATCGGGTGCAATGGATTCCGGAGCGAGGGCGGGAGCGAATTTACGGCATGATCTTGAACCGTCCGGATTGGTGCCTGTCCCGCCAACGAATGTGGGGGACACCGATTCCGGTATTTTCTTGCCAGAGTTGCTCGACTCCTCTGGCTGACCCCAAAGTTATCGAGCATGTGGCGGTACACGTCCAGCAGGGAGGGGCCGATGTCTGGTTCACTCGATCGGCTTCGGAGTTGTTGCCCACGGGTATTCATTGTCCTCAATGCGGAGGGAATACCTTCAAAAAGGAACATGACATTTTGGATGTCTGGTTTGAATCAGGAGTGAGCCACGCTGCCGTCTTAAAGCCTCAAGGGGAAAGGTGGTGGCCGGCTGATTTATATTTAGAAGGGTCTGACCAACATCGTGGGTGGTTTCATAGTTCACTGCTGACTGCGGTGACGACGGACGGGCAGGCCCCGTATCGGGCTGTGCTGACTCATGGATTTGTGGTGGATGGGGAAGGCAAGAAAATGTCCAAGTCTGCCGGCAATGTCATCACTCCCCAGGAGATCATTAAGGAATCGGGGGCTGAGGTGCTGCGATTGTGGGTGGCTTCTCAGGATTACCAGGAAGATCTGCGTATTTCCAAAGACATCTTAAAACAATTGGTGGAGGCGTATCGGAAGATTCGGAATACCTGCCGGTTTCTCTTGAGTAACCTCTTCGACTTTCAGGCCGAGGTTCATGCGGTTTCCCATGCCGAATTGGCGGAACTGGATCAATGGGCCCTTTGGCGGTTAGGACAGCTCATTCGCAATGTGCGGAAAGGGTATGAGCAGTTTCAATTCCGGCAGGTGGTTCATGAGATTGACTATTTTTGCTCGACCGATATGAGTGCCACCTATTTGGATATTTTAAAGGACCGGCTCTATACCTTTCCGGCCAATTCCGCTCTTCGGCGGGGCTCTCAGACGGTTTTGCTTGAGATTGTCACAGCGCTTGCCAAATTAATGGCTCCCGTCCTGAGTTTTACGTCTGAGGAAATTTGGCAGGTGTTACCGGAATCCACGGTGCAGGGTTCCAAGCCGATGAGCGTGCATGTAGCCGAATTTCCTGAAGCTCCCACAGTATTTCAAGACCCTCATTTGCACACCACCTGGAATTATTTATTCCAAGTTCGGAATAAGGTGCAGTTTGCTTTGGAGAAAACGCGACGGGAAAAGGTGATTGGTTCTTCCTTGGAGGCAAAAGTCGTCTTGCATGCGACAGAGCCCAATTGTTCATTGCTCAAGCGATATGTAGCCGATTTGCCGGCGCTGTTTATTGTGTCCTGCGTGACCGTGGAGGCTGCTTCTTCCCTTTCTATGACCGGAGCGTGGTTTGCGGATGCGACCCTTGGTTTGGAGATTGAGGTCGTCAAGGCGGAAGGAAACAAGTGCGATCGGTGTTGGAATATTCGCCAGGATGTTGGGTCACAGGCCCAGCATCCCACGCTCTGCGGGCGCTGCGTGGAGGCGCTTGGGTGAGCAAAGGATTTCATCGATTTGCGTTGTTAAGCCTTGTCGTGGCCACCATCGTGAGCCTTGATCAAATTACCAAAGCCTACATTGCAAGTTCGATGTACCTCCATGAATCGATCCCCGTCATTCCAGGGTATTTTAATTTGACCTACATCAGAAATCCGGGAGCGGCATTTGGGATCATGGGTACGACAAGTAGCGGGTTCCGGCTCATCTTCTTTTTTTTGACGTCCCTGTTTGCGATGGGATTATTGATCACGATTTTCCTGCGCCTGGATTCCCGCGATTGGTGGGGGCAAATGACCATTGCGTCCATTTTTGGTGGAGCCATCGGGAATTTTATCGATCGGCTGCAATATGGTGAAGTGATTGATTTTTTAGATTTCTATATCAATGGTTACCACTGGCCGGCCTTCAACGTGGCGGATTCCGCGATTAGCGTAGGCGTCTGCTCTCTTCTTGTCCTTTTTGCCTTTGAAAAACGGAAACCTAATTTTACCCCCCAGGAAGATCCTCCTCTGTAAATTTCCCAGATTCTGCTCAGTCATGATCCAAGCGTTCTCTCTCCATTTTTTCTCCCTCCAGGTGTATTATAATAAAAATAAAGGTGGGATTTTCCCCAGGAAAGTCTGTTAGCGACCCGAGGAGGTTGGGATGAATCTTTTTGTGGTGGTCTTAATGAGTGCCGCCGCGAGTATGGGCGGTGTTTCACAGGTACCGGTTCATACATGTCCTTCTGAAGGGAAATCCATTCACGTACATGTGCATGGAATCCGTAGTGCTTCAGGAACAGTCAAAGCTGTTCTGTACGGACCGGACCCGAAGAGTTTTTTAGTCAAAGGAGAAAAGGCTGATAAAGAACGGGAACCCGCCCAAGAGGGAAATATGACTCTCTGTGTGGCGGCCCCCGAAGATGGCAGGTATGCCGTGGTGGTCTATCATGATGAAAACGACAATCATAAATTTGATCGCAATTGGATCGGCTTGCCTACTGAGGGATTCGGTGTGTCAAATAACCCCTCGTTATTTTTAGCCGCTCCGAAATTTGAAGAATCCTCGTTCGAAGTCAATGGTGAAGTGACCAATGTGGATGTTGACATGAAATATTAGTTACATGCCTAAGGGTTGAGGAACGTGCGACCTCACAGTCGGTATTCCTCCCGACATGGTTCTCCACGCCTTGTGAGGATGGCTCAAGATAAGAAAGTCCGGGAAAAAGTTGCTCACTTATCAAAGAATATGTGCATGGCCATGTTGCTTCGCCTGTCGTAGCGATACAGATGGTGTCATAGCCTCTCAGTAGG
>JAOUGQ010000007.1 GCA_029865515.1 Nitrospirota bacterium | reverse complement strand
TGTTCCCAGCCCTCGAACCGGTCAAGGGGCAACCTCCCCTCGCCAATGGAATCCAACCCCTCGTTCAACTGGGACAACAGCCAGTACACCAGTTGATACCTTTGAATATCCGTCCTCTCCTGCTCCGCCAAGAACAAGAACAATTTCTTCAGGAACTTGAAGGCCTTCCACCGGATTGGCACACCTTACAGGATCCGGATCACACAGAACAAAGCGAACGCCTGTTCCAACTCAATCGACAACGAGACGAGGCCCGCCTTGTTCATCAGAACATCCTTCAGCAACCCATTGCCTTTTTGTGGTCAGGAATCCTCCGACACTATCTGCCGGAATATCAGGGATTTTCAGTGGCCTTAGGCCCGGAACTCACATCCACGTCATGGGGGATTATTCGCTTTAAACCCATGGGGTTACCGGATTATCTGGTGGCAATCCCCTCTGGTGAATCTGCCCGTCAACTCCTCCTTCAGCAACAACAAGGTAAGGAGATTGAAATTGGCGTCCTTTTTATTGGAACTCTCGTTGCCGATGAATCCCTTATTTACGGATTTTCTCATGATGGCAAGGAAGAGGGCATGATATTACCCGTCGTGCACATTCAGGACGTCAGATATTTCCTCAAAACCACTTAACCATGTGCCGCTCGATCCTCTTGCAGAATAAAGGACGATAGTGATTCCTCTCACTTCACAAATATCAAAAAAATCCCTCTTTCTGAAGTATTGGGCACCCGTACTCCTCTATGGCCTATTGATTGTCTATTTATCTTCGCAATCCTATCCAGACCAACAACTGCCTTCCTTCGTTTTCCTTTTTAGTGATAAAATTTTACATGCGTGTGAATTTGGCATCCTGGGCATTCTTCTGTATCGAGCGTTTAATCAAACGACCGAGACGGCTCGAAGCATGAGCCTCGCTCTTATGTGCGTGATCGCATTCGGAATCTCCGATGAAGCCCATCAATGGTTTGTCCCACAGCGACAGGCCGACCTTTGGGACCTTGTCGCCGACACCATTGGGGCCGTCTTCCTGATTCTGGGGTGGGTGTTCATTACCGAAAAATGGCGAATACACATGAGAATCCGCAATTATCGATTGCTCAGGGCGCGAAGAGGTTGACCAGAATCGGCCCTTAGCCGTCAAGCAGATCTGCTGATTTTCGGGAATGGTAAAAAGCATGTCGAAGGGTCCGCCAGGGGCGATCTCCTTGCCACAGGACTCTCCCTATGAACCTGTGCGCGTAGGACTCCTTCTTCGTTGCCCCTTGCTTAGCGGGCTTCTTGGACCTTTAACGGCAATACTGTTCAGGAAATATTTGAGGCCGATCAGTCTTTCCAGGAATAGTTAAGGTTCTCGGCTTGTAGACGATACTCATTATGGAAAGCACCAAATCACATTGACCGATATTCCGGCGGCATCTCAGGTCAGGCAATGGCGGCTCATGATATGAGGAATAATTTTCAGAAATCGCCGCGAGGACTCACTTCCCTTCTGAGGAACCAGGATGGGATGACCTACCTCTTTGTCATGATGATGGTGATCTTTATGACCATTTCCCTCCTGGGAGTAACTCAACAGTGGTCTGTGATTATGAAACGGGATCGGGAGGCCGAACTGCTATTTCGTGGCACCCGCATTAAAGACGCGATTGACCGATATGTGGCGGATTATGAAGTTCAAAAAGCCACACGGCCGAACCGCTGGCCTCGCACGCTTGAAGAATTAACCCAAAAGTCACCCAAACGGTATCTTCAGATGGCATACTCCGATCCGATTACAGGGAAAAAGTTTGCTCTTATTAAAGTCGGAGAGGAATTACATGGGGTGAGAAGTTCCAGTACCGACACGCCCTACAACCGAGTCGGCTTCAAAGGTGCGAAGACCTACCAAGCCATTCGATTTGAATCAACAGGCGCGAACGCCAACTGCCAGGTGAACCCGCTGAATCCCAACGCTCCAAGCAACTGTCCCCCTCCTGGTGCCACAACGCCCCCTGGGACCACGGCACCCCCCGGGACCACCACGCCGGCCGGGGCATCTCCCCCGACAGAATCCCCTGCTCCACCTCCATCAGAGCAAATCCCAAATTCATAACCCTCGACACCACATGGCAATCGTGCCATGGTAAACGTATGGGATTTCCGATTTCTAACAATGGCCAAATAAAGGAACAAGAAAATTTCACCTCTCCTGATTGCCTCCCCAGAATGCATCAACCGTTTTCTTTTCGCAGCAAACCCCTTTATTTCCTGGGCTAAATATTGGAATAGGGATATCCGATAGAGAATACAGATTCGCTGAAAGACGCGAACAGGTATCTCTAGCCCGAATTTAACCAATATGCTAGGATAAAAAGGTATTTTGACATTCTTCGTTTTACCCCCGCCAGATTCTCATTGAAGGATAATATTGAAATAATGGTTAAAATAACTCGATTTTGTATTTTTGGCATCGTCTGCATGATGCTTCTGCTCGCCTGCACCATGCGGGAAGTTCAGCTTGGGGAAGAACTTGAACAAAAGGGCGACTGGGATGGTGCCGTGGCGGCTTACCGGGAAGCTGTTCGAAAAGACCCTTTTAGTAAAGAACTCGAGGAAAAATTGAAAGCGGTGAAAACCCGTGCCGCAGAACAACATTTTTCCCGTGGCAGACAATTGTTGAAAGAGCGGAACATGGCGGAGGCCCTTCAGGAATTTCAATTGGCCATAGGACTTGATCCTGAAAAAACTGAACACCATGCGGCCCTCAACGATGTATTACGCCTAAAGAGCGCCCGACAAACCCTCCTGGACGGCAAAAACCTGGAAGGTCTCGGGCGATACGACGAAGCATTGTCGCTCTATGAGGCAGCCGTGGAATTGGATCCCTCCCTGTCGGAAGCCGTGGAAGGCATTACCAGAGTGGTCCAATTGCAGAAAGCCACTCAAACCATTGGTGGGTCGGCTGAACCCGTAACACTTCGATTTCAAAATACCCGTCTCAAACAAGTCTTTGAAATTCTGGCGAGGACAGCCAATATCGACATCCTCTTTGACAAAGATGTTCGAGATGATCTCGTCACCATCTTCACGAAAGACACCCCCTTTGATGAAGCCCTGAATCTCATCTTGACCACCAATCAACTCTTTGCCAAACGCGTGGGCCCTGACCGGCTTTTGGTCATCCCGGATACCAAACAAAAACGGGAACAATATGATGACCTGCAAATTCGCACGTTTTACCTCTCCAATGCCAAAGCCAAGGATATTGCAAATCTTCTACGAACGATTTTAGAAACGAAACGCGTCTATGTGAATGAGCCCTTGAACACCGTAGTCATACGTGACGAACCGGACAAGATCGGCCTGGCGGAACAGATCATTTTGGCCAACGATCGCCAAGATTCCGAAGTGCTTTTCGACATAGAAGTCTTAGAAGTCAATCGCACGAAAAGCAGAACAATAGGCTTGAATTTTGCCAAACAGGCTGGCTTCGGAATCTTTCCGGACGGGACCGAAGCTTTTTCGACTATCCGCCAAACCTTTACTTTCAAAAACCTCACGAGTCTTGGACAGGACTCTTATCTATTCACGTTTCCCAGTAGCGTGCTCTTGGATTTTTTAAAACAGGAATCTAACGCCAAAACCCTCTCGAATCCAAAAATTCGAGTCCTGAACAATCAAAAAGCTTCTATTAATGTGGGAGATAAACAGCCCATTCTTCTTTCAACCACGAATGTCCTGCCCGGACAAGCCGCCACAGGAGCCGTTCCCACTACATCGACGGTGACCTCTATTGAATTTAAGGATACGGGTATCAAAGTCACCGTAGAGCCAACGATCCACCTTATTAACGCGATTACCCTGCGTCTGCAAATTGAAGTCACCAGACTCGGTCAACGTGTCCTTCTCCAAACGAGCCCGGAAATTTCTCAGTTCCGCTTTGGAACCCGAACGGCGGACACAGCCCTGAACATACGAGATGGCGAAACCGTCATCCTGGGAGGATTGATATCGGAAGAGGACATGAAAACCCGGGAAGCCGTTCCGGGCATTGATGACATTCCAGGACTCGGCAGCTTGCTCAGTAATAGTAAAACCGATAAAAATACGACCGAGGTCATTCTGGTGATCACCCCCCATATTGTCCGAAGCGTCCAACCCCCTCAATTAGCAAAACAGACGCTCTGGTCCGGTACGGCCAACCAGTACACCAATAAGCCGATGTTTTCACAACCCCCGCCGGCAGTACCCTTAATGACCACACTGGAATCAAGCCCGGCCGTCACCAATCCTCCCGGGTCACCGGACATATCCAAAGATACTCAACTCGCACAGGAAAAGAAGGTCGATCAGGAATCTCCGGACAAAGGCTTGCAAGAAGCTTCCAAGACAGGGGCCGACGCACCCCGGCTGGCAATACTGCCCGCTGCAGCCTCAATAAAAATTGGAGACCAGATATCATTAAGCCTTCAAGGGGAAAACTTTTCATTGATGGGGAAAGGATCGCTCACGCTCACTTATAATCCAGCGGTAGTTACCTTTAAACAGGCCGTTGAAGGAACATTTCTGTCTTCACAGCAGATAGCTCCATCTCTGACTGTCTCCGCCGTTCCACATTTGGGGCAACTGGTCCTCCAAATGGGGCAGCAGGGAATATCCGTGCAAGGAAGTGGCTCGCTTGCCACGGTGGTATTCGAAGCCACCGGGAAAGGTACGTCAAACATTCAAATTCAAAATCCCACGGTCTTGGGAATCAATGCCCAACCCGTGCCGGTCATGGTGCAACATGGGAGAATTTGGGTGGAATAAATCCACGACCATTCATGGCGGCGTAACCTTAATCGAACTTTTGGTGACCTTGGTCATTATGTTCATTTTAGCCTCTGTCGCCCTGCCCTTTACAAAAGTCAGTGCCAAGCGCACCCAAGAGCTGGAGCTTCGGCAAACCTTACGAACGGTACGGGTGGCCATTGATGACTTTCGACGGGATTGGGCCAGGGATGGCAGCACCCTTCTGGGGCCGTTATGTGTCAAAAATCAACTGACATGCAAAGAGGAAACAGGCATAACCGGGTATCCTAAAACTCTTGAGACCCTTTTGAAGGTGGAATTAACGGGCGGGGAAGCCCAAGCCGGTGAAAAATCAAAAATTCGGCGGTATCTCCGGAAAATCCCTATTGATCCCATGACGGATACGACAGAATGGGGGCTCCGGTGTTATCAGGATGAACCAGACGAAACGCGGTGGTGCGGGGAAGATGTCTTTGACATCTATACCACCAGCGACAAGAGGGCAGTGGATGGGACCCCCTATCGTGAGTGGTAATGACCGATTTTGTAGTTATTGGCAAAAAGGGCTACACTTTACTGGAGCTCATGATCGTCGTGGCAATCGTGAGCATTTTGGTGACCCTCGCGATTCCCACGTTTCAACAATCGGCGATGAAAGCCAAGGAAGCGGCTCTTAAACAAAATCTGTTCACGATGAGAGCTGTCCTGGATCAATACTACGCCGATCGAGGAGATTATCCGGCGAGTTTAGAGACCTTAGTGGAAGAAAAATATCTTCGGGCCATTCCCGTGGACCCCTTTACCAAGTCTGCGACAACATGGAACGAGATTTTTGAAGAACAGGAGGAGGGCGATGACTCTCCTGCTGGAGTCTATGATATCAAAAGTGGGAGTGACGACCTCGCGTTGGATGGCACTCCTTACAAAGATTGGTAGGTTGTTGATGAAACGTCTTGATTGGGCACACATGATCCTGAGTGGTACTTTCATCCTGGCTTTAGGGGCCTGTGTTCACAAACCAACCAAGCTGTTGGATGCGGATTCGGCGGTGGAACAAGCCTCTCCGCCACCGCAACAAGGGATCCTTCTGCAGGAAGCCAGAGTTGAAAGCGAACATTTACGCGCGGAGATAGGGGCACTTAAAATTCTCATGGCCAAACAGGCCGGCGAACTTCAATCCCTCAAGGGGCGATCTCAATCCATACACAATCGAGAGCAGGATCAGGGGCTTCAACTGCAACAGATTCGCAGTGAACTGCTTTCATCTCAGGCCGAACGAGATCAGCTGCGAAAGCGCAACATGGAACTTGAGGGCCAGGTGGCCAGTATGCCGGATACTTCACAACTCGTGTCGGATATTCAAGCGCTCACCAGCTCATTTCAACAAATCATGACCAGCATGAAACAACTGACAGCGGATATCACGCTGATTAAACGGGAAATTCACATCACCTCGGAAAAGCGGAAGCCTCAGCAAACAACCCTCACGACTCCTGCACCAGCCCCGGCTTCCCCGGAACGACACACTCCGGACTCCCAAGGACGTATCGTCATACAGGATGGGGATACCTTATGGAAAATAGCCCGGAAATATCAGGTCTCCGTTGCACAACTGAAAGAATGGAATCAGCTCAATTCTGACTTGATCATGACAGGACTCCGATTAAAGGTCACCATACCGGCTGAATCCCAAACAACTCATACCAATCCGTCGGTTGAGCCTCCGGCGCCAACAGCCGGCCAGGAGTCGGTCAATGAAACCATTCAAGAAAGCGTTCCAACACAAAACAACCGGGTGGAGAATGCCCCTGAACCCAAACATATTCTCTCGCTGGGCAGTCCCCATTCCAATTCACACGAGTCACCGTAGTGCCCCGGTTTCATTACAGAGCCGCTCGTCCGGATGGAACGATTATTGAAACCGAAGCGGAAGGTGATACGCCCCGCAGTATCCGATCGCAACTTGAGGCTCAGGGGCTGTTAGTTCTTGCCCTGTCTGGATCGGCAACCAGGCCAATCACTTCGCTGAAAGGCCGGCAGCGCCCCTTATCACTCAGAGACTTTCTTATTTTTAATCAGGAATTTTTAGCGTTGATCAAAGCGGGATTACCCATGTTACGGTGTTTTGATCTCCTGACAGAACGAAATATTCAAAGTGGATTTCAACAAGCCCTGCAGGCTGTCCGAGAACGTATTCGAGGAGGATCTGCCATTTCAGAAGCCATGGCCAGTTATCCAACCTACTTTCCCGAACTCTATCAAGCCTCACTGCGGGCCGGTGAACAGGCAGGCAATCTTCCTGAAGTGTTGAGTCGTTATATTGCGTATTTAAAAATGCTGATTGGCGTTCGAGAAAAAGTCGTCAAAGCGACCATTTACCCGATATTTTTATTAGGGTTTGGTCTTCTGGTCACCTTCGGCCTGTTGTTCTTTGTCCTTCCATCCTTTGCGGATGTCTATAAAGAAAGTCGGGTGGAATTACCATGGGCCACCCAGTTGCTCTTAGACATTACCAATTCAGCGACCCAATGGATGATGGGACTCCTGGTCGTCGCGGCACTTGCGGGAGCCTTCTTGTATTGGTGGAAAAACACCCCTCAAGGTCAATGGCGGATACATTGGTTGTTTCTTAATGCCCCCTTACTTGGGCCCTTATTTCTTAAAAATCAAGTCATTCGTTTAGCGAGGACTCTCTCCACCATCCTGGGGGGAGGCATTCCCTTGTTATCCGCCCTTCAGGTGACGGCCAAATCCATGCCAAACAAAGTCTTTGCCAAAGCGCTGCATTCGGTCATTGGTCATGTTCGAGATGGCGCCAGCCTCTCCACAGCCTTAAAAAAAGAAAACTTTCTTCCGCGTCTCACGCTTGAAATGATTGAAGTCGGGGAAACCACCGGCTCGCTGGAAGCCATGCTCTTTGAGGTCGCCGAGTTTCATGAAGGGGAATTGGACTTTCAATTATCCCGACTGATGACATGGATCGAACCCATGTTCATTATTGTGATTGGCTTGATTTTAGGGGGCGTGGTGATTGCTCTCTATCTTCCCATTTTTCAAATGGCAGGAGCCGTTTAACCAACAGACGACCTTCCCTGATAGGATTTGAGATGACCACACCAGTCAAACGCATGCCCTTTGAAGACCTTCTGGTCGAAAAGGGGCTCATATTGGAAAGAGAAAAAGACACGCTTGTCGAAACCGCCCGAACGACAAACCAGACTATTGCCACAATTCTGCGGGAACGAGGCACCTTAACGGAAGACATGATCGGCCAGGTCTTGGCAGATCAATATGGGCTTCCCTGGAATGATCTGAAGGAATTTCGCATCCCCAGCGCCCTCATGGAAGCCATTCCGGTCGAACTGATGCATCGCTACGAATTCGTTCCGATGGAACAGGAAGACGAGGTGCTCACCATCGCCATCGCGAAACCCCAAGACCTCCGAATGATCGATGAATTAGAGCACCAATTGGGATTTGAGTTGCGATTAGTCGTCTCGTCTCAAACTTCCATTTTGGAAGCGTTGAGTAATAGCGAAGGCAACAGCCAAGTGCTCACGCGGATCAAAGCCGAGCTGGACCCGGTTCTCATCAAAGAAGACGAAAAAGGAGAGGAAGTTCTTTCTGTTGAACGCATCACGCAGGACCTCAGCCCGGTCGTCAAACTGGTGAACACCATTATTTTAACCGCCCTGCAAAAACACGCCAGCGACATCCATATCGAACCAACCGATCGAACGGTGGAAGTGAAATTCCGGATTGATGGCGTCCTCTATTTAGCCATGGAACCCTTTGATACAGGCATTCATCCCTCTCTCATTTCCAGGCTCAAAATCATGTCTGAACTCGACATCGCTGAACGGCGAACCCCACAGGATGGGCGGTTCAAGTTGCTGCTGAATCAGCGAACCATCGATTTTCGGGTATCCATTCTACCCAGTGTCTATGGTGAATCAGTGGTCATCAGGATTTTGGACAAGCAACATGTTTCCGCAGGAGTCCAAGGCCTGCGATTGGAAGCCCTGGGCTATACCGGAGAGGATCTCCGGCGTTTCCGCCGGGCCATCACCAGACCCTATGGTATGGTCCTGGTCACCGGCCCCACAGGAAGCGGGAAAACCACCACCTTATATGCCGCCATCAATGAGGTCCACTCAGACGAAGATAAAATTATCACGATTGAAGATCCCGTCGAATATCAATTGAAAGGTATCGTGCAAATACCGGTCAATGAGAAAAAAGGCCTCACCTTCGCCAGAGGCCTTCGATCCATTTTGCGGCACGACCCCGACAAAATCATGGTCGGAGAAATTCGAGATTTAGAAACGGCGCAAATTGCCATTCAATCGGCTCTCACGGGGCATTTGGTCTTTACCACGGTCCATGCCAATAATGCCTTTGATGTCATTAGTCGTTTTGTGAACATGGGCATTGAATCGTACAATTTTGTGGCTTCCTTGAGCTGCATTCTCGCCCAACGCCTGGTCCGATCCATTTGCCCCACCTGCCGGGTTCCTGTGCAGATTCATCCCGATCAATGCCGGGAATCCGGGATTGATTATGAGACGGTGAAACATCTGACCTTCTTTGAGGGAAAAGGCTGCAATGAATGCCATGGATTAGGTTTCAGAGGGCGAAAGGCTATTACAGAATTTCTGGATATGACCGATTCCATCAAAGAAATGATTCTCAATGAGAAATCAATGTCAGAGATCCGAACTGCCGCGATGGCACAAGGGTTGACCAGCTTACGACAAGCGGCCCTTGAAAAAGTCTTCCGTGGAGAGACGACACTGAAGGAAATTAATCGGGTCACCCCGGTTGAGGACATGTGATGCGCCTGTTTCCAATTTCGACACCCACATTAGCGCTCTCCATCTCTGAGGAAGCCTTATGCCTGGTAGAGATAAAAACGCAATGGCGGAAGAGACTTCTTCATCAAGTCCGAAGTGTCCCGCTCTCACCAGGCGTCGTCAAGCTTTCCTCCGCGAAACCCAACATTGAGAATCCGGAAGAGTTCCTCACGCAATTCAAGACACTGGTTGAACCATATCACCGCCCCCTCTCCATCGTCCTCAGCCTCCCGGATTTGTGTGCCCGGACCAGCGTCTTTGACTTTTCCTCATTTCCCACAAACAAACAGGAACAGAGGGCCCTGGTGAACTGGCGTTTTCAACAAGACTTAAAACTCGATGCCTCGCACTCACGTCTGGCCTTCGGAGTCTACATGCCCACGTCGGGCACGGACTCCACCATTCCCGACAACTCTGAACATGTGAGAGTTTTAGCCACCGCCATTCGCAATGAAATTGTCGAACAATATGAAAAGATGTGCCTGGAGGCCAACCTGCTACCGACTTCCGTGGGCATGTCCGGGCTCGACATCTTTGATCTCTATCGCCCGAATATCCAGGATATTCTAGAGGCCGAAAATCGTCCGGACACCTCCGGGTCAGCGAGAGTCATGTTTCTCTTTATCAGCCATTGGGGATTTACGTTTTTGGCTGTTCAGGAAGGAAGTCCTCGCTTCATCCGCACAAAAGCCATTGTCATCAAAGCCGAAGCAAGTAGCCCTCAATGGGACTCCTCGGTCTCTGAGCTCGAGGGAACCAATGGTGTCAACGGACATGGTGCCCAGTCTTCAGGAGAAACCCTTCGCCAAGAAACGTTGGACGCAGACACATCGAATACCCCCTACCCTTCCTACACAGCCATGAAAGTCGGAAAAGAGATATTAGCGACCCTGCAATATTATTTAGAAGCCTTTCCCATACGTGAATTCTCTTCTAATCCGGTCAATCTGTTCGTCGCAACCGATCTGAACCATGGACAGAGTCTTATGCCGGCTACCGACCAAATTCACCGCACGCTGAAAGCCAGTGGCGGGCGTGAGCCACAGATTCGAGTCACCGAGCTTTCTCATGCGTCGCATTTCCATTTGAAGGACTCGCGTTTTGCTTTACCCAATCAGGAAGAATCGGCATTGCCAGGCTATGCCAGTCTGCTGGTGGCATAATGATTCCACGAGTGCATATTAATCTTTCCGCTCCCGGCGCCAGCCATCTTCGGTTGACCCAGTTCGGACTCAACCTCCTGACGGTAGGATCCCTGACCCTCACGGCATCATTCTGGTGGATTGGAAACGCCATGAATCAACAAATTGATGTCCTTGAAAACCAAGTGGCCACGGTCAAAATGGCCAATGAGCAATTAGTCGTACAAGCCAAAACAGCAGGGCTCGACCTTTCCCATCAGACCATTCGAGGCATCCCGCCGCAAGTCACCTTTGTGAAGCAGGTACGCGAACGGGTAGGGTTTTCCTGGACACAATTACTGACCGACCTGGAAACGGCCATTCCCCCTGATATCACCATGAACTCGGTGTCCCTCGATGAAAAAACCGACACGATTCTTCTTCAAGGATCCGCACCATCCTTGCCGGACTTAAATCGACTGATCCACCAATTAGACAAGCATGCGGCGTTTCAGAATGTCATGTTGTCGCAACATGCCAGCAAAACCAAAAAAGATGAGCCGGGGGGCCCCCATATTGTGTTTTCTCTCACCGCCTCCTATGCCTCCAAAACCCTGGCTCCTCACCACAATTTGGCTCCCAAACACCCATGAGTCCCTTTCAGGCCTTGCAACAGTCTAAGACGACTCTTCTGATATCAAAATATTTGATACCGTTGTTTATTGTGACAGTCCTCGCGGGGCTTTCATCCCTCGCCATGTTTGCCTTCATATTTTACCCCGCGCAAGACCGGGTCAACCTCGCAACGGCCCAGTATCAGGCTGCTCTGCAAAATCAGACCAAAACGCAAACGGCCATGCAGACGCAAGCCATTCTGTCCAACACATGGAAAGCTCTTCCTGATTATCGAGAATTTACCGATTTAAGTTTGGACATCGCAGATTTAGCGAAGCGAAACCACGTAAACATTCCCGGGATGGGGTACGATTTCAAGCCGCTCTCCCATAAAATGGCCACAAAAGGCACATTTGCCTTTGAAGCCGAAGGTCCGTATGAAGCCATTAGAAAATTTATTTACGAGCTGGAAAAACGCTGGCCCTATCTCTATATCGAAAAACTCTCGGTTGAAGCTTCAAAAAAACAAGCAGGGGTCATCTTTAAACTGACGGTATCCACCTTTTTGAAAGAATTCCCTGAACCGCTGAAAAAGACGAAAGCCTTATGACTAATCAGCGCAAATGGCTTATTTTGGGAGGATTAATCGTTGCCTGGGGAGGCTTGATGGTCTTCCAAATGTCCGATTCCACCCAAACGGACCCGATGACCCTTTCTGCAACTTCGGGGACCCCTCTTCCGGCATTAAAAGATCTGGAGTTAGACAAGACGTTTTCAAATCCCCGGCAAACCGCAAAATTCTCCACGCCGCGCAATATCTTTGCTCCGCCGGGCATGCGACAGATACTTGAGCAACAAGAAACAAAAATAGCGGCTATCCCTCATCCGGCCGAGAAAACTCCACCTCCGCCTCCCCCACCGCCGCCAGGTCCTTCTGCAGCAGAACTCGCAGGGCAGCGGGCCCGCCAACAACTCAACCAATTCCGGTTTCTGGGGTATTTAACCAAAGGTGGCGAAAGCCAGGCATTTCTCACCAACGGGCAGGCCATCTACATCGTCAAACAGGGCGAAATGCTGGAAGGTCGCGTACAGGTCAACAAAATCGAACCGGAAACCGTGATCCTGTCCACCCAGGTATTGGAAACCGGCAATCACGTTCAGGCCACCATTCCTTTAACACCTGAGACCAACGGGTAATCCGCTTCATAGCTCTTTTCCCCACGTCTTGGTATGATTTTCTCACCATGCGGGTAACAACGCTTGTCCCATTTCCAAGGAATCATCAACGCGCGGTCATGTGGCTGCTCGCGGGAATGATGGCTCAATGCCTTTTGCTGGCCTCTCCCGGACATTCAGCCACCTATCGCTGCCACGACGAATCCGGAGCGCGAGTGTTAACAGACAATCCAGCTCAACTTCTTGAATGCACCCTGTTACAAACACAGGTCTCTTCCAGCATCAATGGAGCGTCTTCCACACCGCAAACCCAGCCTGGACATAGTGACGTGGATCCCGACCTGAGGCATCAGGACACCCCGGTAACTGACAATCTTCATTCCCAGGATCAGGAAAATCCTGCCAGTCAACCGGGTGAAGAAATCACCGTTCCCCTCACAAAAATAGGGGGCTCCCTAGTGGTCCAGGTGATGTTAAACCAGGAACGTTCGGCTCAACTCATCGTGGATACAGGTGCCTCGATGACGGTTCTTTCGACCCAAGCCGCCATTGACCTCGGAATCCTGGGAACCACAGATAATGAACTCCTGACCGTCAATACGGCGGGAGGTTCTGTCCAGGTCAACATGAATTACCTTTCCTCCCTCACGGTGGGGACCGCTCAAGCCTCCAAGGTCGCCGTCGCCATTCATGATCTCCCGGATATCCCTGAGCACATCGAAGGCCTTCTCGGAATGTCCTTCCTGAAGCATTTCCTGGTCACGCTGGACGCCGAACATGCTCGCTTGATTCTTCGTCCCAAACGGCAATAATATCCCTGAAAACAGGCGTTACTGCGACATCTGGAATTCTCGCGCCCACTACAGAATGCCCGGGATGGGAAAAAAGCGACCGAATTGAGTTTACGGGTGAGAAAGAACGGGGGGAAGTGCGCCTAGGAAGGGAAAGGCTCCTACCTGGATCATTGAGGAATCGGCCAGAAGACGAAAATCACCCTTCTCAGGATTCACAAATCCGGGGGCAAGCCTCACATCGGTTTTCCCTGCACGTTCCGGTACCGGCGTTGGCGGGGTCCCCGTCATCAGATAATCATCCTGGTTGCCATACAACGCATTAAAAGCCAGAGTAGTGCGACTCCCGGGAAAAAATAACAAGCCCACAGCGCTATTGGTAATAATATTCCCCTGCACATCCGCTTGGGCATCATCCTGAAAGGCCGCCCCGCCTCCATTCTGCACAAGTGTATTCTGAATCAACCTGGCTTTGGACTGATCAGTCAACAACACCGCTTCATAGAGATTCCGGGTAATGACATTCCGTTGAAGAGTCACGTCCGAGTTGCCGCCAATGGCCACACCATGATCATTATGGTAAATAATATTTCCCGTCAGAGTGCCGGTAGAATCCGCAAACGCAATACCTGTCGTCTCACTTTCACCAATCACACAGTCTTCCAATTGGACGTCCTGCACTTGTTGACTAAACACCATGCCATTGACGCGAATCTGTTTTAATCGAACACCACTTCCATTAAAAATTCCCACTCCCAACCCGCCGTGTTGGATCACGGAAAGACCTTGAATGGTGACATTCGTCGCGCCATAGGGCCATTTACCAATGTGAAGGGTCCCCACACGCTTCTTGCCGGTGAGAATCACCTGATCCATGCCCTCCCCGATAATAGACAAGCCATCTTTGCTGTGAACCGTCACATCCTCGGCATAGGATCCGGTTTTTATCAAAATAGTATCACCCGACGCAGCCTGGTCAATCGCGTCTTGAATCGAGGCAAAATGCCCGGAGCCATCCAAGGCCACCTGCCAAACGGCCGGGGCGAGTGACGGAGAAGGAATTTGGTCTTGAGGATTGGCAAGCACCAGTCCAGGCAGTCCAAGTCCCCACCCCAGGGAAAGCGACACGAGAAAAGAGAAAATTACCGTCACCATACGTTGAGAAATCATGGGGTCCATTTCCCTTTGGTCATTTTAAGAATCAATCAGCCAATTTATGAAATACAGCTCTTCTCTAGTCCAATACCCCAAGGGGTTTGGCAGGGTCAAGCGGGAGTCAAAGTTTTTCAAAATTTATTGTCGCTCTCCACACCCTATGCTATGGTTGGGGATGGTGGTCGTAGGGTTAACGGGAGGATTGGCATCGGGAAAAACAACTGTAGCAGGGCTTTTTAAATCGCTCGGAGCCAGGATCATTGATGCCGACCAACTGGCAAGGACCGTCGTCGAACCAGGAAAACCCGCCTGGCGGGATATCCTCAAAGAGTTTGGTCCACAGGTCCTCAACTCAGACAAGACCATCAATCGCCAAGCTCTTGCCAACATCGTATTCGGTGCCCCTAGAAAATTACGATTATTGCAAAAAATCATTCATCCTCGAGTGGCACGGGAGCAGGCCAAACAGGCAAAAATCATCCAGCAGCGCTCTCCTTATGCCGTCATCATTTATGACGCGGCCTTATTACTTGAAGCCGGAGCTCAGAAACGCATGGATCATGTGATTGTTGTCACCGCTGACCGGACCACCCAACTAGACCGGGCCTGCCGCCGCGATGGCCTCTCCAAAACCCAGGCCATTCGTCGCATCAAACAGCAAATGCCCCTCCGCCGGAAGCTCGAATATGCCGATGCCGTGTTGGATGGAACATGGGCACGGTCACGGTTGCGCCGCGCCGTTCAGTCATTGTATAGGACATATGCCAATGAGGCGAGGCAACGAAAAACCCGCCACAGACTCAAAACACCAACAACCTCTCGACGAAGTATCTAACCTAAAGGAGCCAACGCATGGTGCATGACGTGATCATTCTGGGATCGGGTCCGGCCGGGTTAACCGCCGCAGTCTATACCGCTCGAGCCAATCTCTCCCCCCTGTTAATTGATGGTTCCCAGCCTGGAGGGCAATTGACTCTCACCACCGATGTGGAAAATTTCCCCGGCTTCCCCAAGGGCATTATGGGTCCACAACTCATTCAAGACATGCGCACACAAGCGGAACGATTTGGCACGCAGTTTCGCCATGGGCATGTCACGAAGGTCGATCTTCGCACCAGCCCGTTTCGGATCACCGTGGATAACGAAGCAACCCTGGAAACCCGAACCTTGATTATTGCGACCGGTGCCTCGGCCAATCTTCTCGGTCTGCCTTCCGAAAGCCGCCTCATGGGTCATGGCGTGTCGACTTGTGCCACCTGCGACGGCTTCTTTTTCCGTGGCAAGGAAATCGCCGTGGTCGGCGGCGGAGATAGCGCCGTTGAAGAAGCCACATTTCTGACAAAATTTGCCTCGAAGGTCACACTCATTCATCGTCGTGATAAACTACGTGCGTCTAAAATCTTGCAGGATCGGGCAATGAAGAACGAAAAAATCGCCTTTCAATGGAACAGTGTCCCTGAGGAAGTCCTGGGTGACGACGTGGTGGCTGGAATCCGGGTCCGCAATGTTCAAACCAATCAGACAGAAGAAATCCCCTTGTCAGGCGTCTTCGTGGCCATCGGCCATACCCCCAATACCGGCCTGTTTAAGGGGCAAATCGACATGGATGAGCAAGGCTACATCCGTACTCACCCGTATCGCTCCACCACCAACGTTCCCGGAGTGTTTGCGGCAGGCGATGTTCAAGATTCACAGTATCGACAAGCCATCACGGCTGCCGGTTCGGGTTGTATGGCCGCCATCGATGCCGAACGGTATTTAGAAGCGTCCCACTAATGCTCCATGTTTTGGTGCATTATCATGAGTTAGCCCTCAAGGGAGGGAACCGGAAACATTTCGAATACCGGTTGGTCCATCATCTGCGAGGTGCACTCAAACCCCTGGCGCATGTGCATGTCGAAGCACTCCAGGGACGCATCCGTGTCAGCTTTGAGGATGAAACGGCATGGCCTCGCCTGCAGGAACAGATCAGGCGCGTCTTCGGTATCGTCAATTTTACCCTGACCAGAGCCGTGCCACTGGCTTACGACAATCCCGATTTGACGGCTCTCAAGGAAGCTATTGCCTCTCACCTTCCCACGCATCCATACGACACCTTCCGTGTCAGCGCCAAACGGGCAGACAAGCGTTTTGCCAAAACCTCGATGGACGTGGAACGCGAAATCGGTGCCTATGTCGCAGAACAGACCGGCAAACGAGTCAATCTCTCCCACCCCGATATGACCATCCTGGTGGAATTAGTCCCTCCCTACGCCTACTACTCCTGTCAACGCGATGCTGGGCCAGGGGGGCTGCCGACGGGAACCGGTGGAAAGGTGATCTGCCTTATTTCCGGTGGAATCGATTCTCCTGTTGCCGCCTATCGCATGATGAAACGAGGGTGTAAAGCTGTCTTTGTGCATTTTCACGGCCGACCATATCTCTCACGAGTCTCCGAGGAAAAAGTCCGTGATCAGGTCACACTCCTGACCGCATATCAATTATATTCCCGACTTTATCTCATCCCCTTTGGCGAGATCCAAAGTCAAATCGTCATGAAAGCTCCCCCACCCGTTCGCGTAGTGCTCTACCGGCGACTGATGCTCCGCATCGCCACACAGATTGCCGAGCAGGAAGAGGCATGGGCACTCACCACCGGAGACAGCCTCGGCCAGGTAGCCTCCCAAACTCCGGAAAATATTGCTGTCATTAACGAAGCAACGTCTCTTCCCATTCTCCGTCCACTCATCGGGATGGATAAACTGGAAATTACCCAACAGGCCCAAGCCCTGGGCTCATTTGAAACATCCATCGAACCCGATCAAGATTGCTGCACACTCTTTGTGCCCAAGCATCCCCAAACCCGGTGTCAGCTATCTCATATCCTCAAGGTGGAACAAGACTTTGATATTCCCGGACTCGTCCAGCAAGGACTCCAAGACAAAGAGCTCGTCACCTTCTCCCATGAGGCACGTGTAAAAAAAATGTCACTTCAATAATAAAATTCCCTTTCTGCTCCTCCGAATGAATACAAATCCAGCCGGTTTAGCGCAAACTTTCATGAGCCATGATGAGTAGATTCACATACAGGTATCTTGATGGACTCCAAAAGCTTTTATTCTCTCATCCAACCAGAACTAAGCAATCGATGACCAAGCAGCAAATGGGATGGTGGACACATGGGAGGGTTCTTCGGGAAGCAGCTCTTCACCAGTCATCACACCTTGCGGGAACCAGTCCCTGGAGAATGATTAATGCTGAAAGAAATGTGCCTGTGACTCCCTCCAAAAGGTTCATTTGGATGTATCGGGTGATATTAGGGCTTCTGTTTCTTCAAGGTCTATGGGGAACAATGGGGGAAGAGATTGGTTTTGGTCTGCCCTATGCCCGGGCTGAACAAAACATGATGCTGGAGGGGGGACAAGGGAACCATCATGATCATACTCATCATGCCTCGGCTCCGCAGGCAGGCCAATGGGAAGGATCCCCGGAAGGCATGGCCTACTCCGAATTTAACCATGCTCTGGCAGGAGTGGGTGTCATTCTGGTGGGATTGAGTGAGTTGCGAACGGCAATAGGATGGCAAGTGTTGGCTTGGTCTCGTTGGCTGTTGCCGGCTTCACTGATTGGGGCAGGAATCTTCCTGTTAATCTGGAGCGATCATTTAGCGTGGCCCATCGGCTCTTGGACGTTGGCCGAGACGTTATCCGGCAAAGATCCTGAAATGCTGCAACATAAAATCTTCGGGGTCCTCGCCTTAGGCGTCGGCACGGCGGAATGGTTCCTTCAGGCTGGAAAATCATCCCACCTGTTCTGGCGCGGGCTGCTGCCGGGGTTTGCTCTGGTCGGCGGACTGATGTTGTTCATTCACATGCATGGCCCCCATCCGGCCGGTCCCCAGATTCAGCTTCACCACCATATCATGGGCACGTTGGCCTTGTCGGGTGGCCTGGCCTGGTTCGCTGGAGAGTTCGTGCATCAGACATCTTGCTCCCCGGCTACCTCGTCCCAACTTCGCTTCATCCTCAAAATACTCTGGGCACTCTTTGTCATCACTATCGGGGTGCAGCTCTTGTTTTACTCCGAATCGTAAAAACATCGCACTCACCGCTCCAGGATCCCCAACGAAGCCCTGATATTCACAGGGCTTTGCCAGATCTGAAATCCTCAATCACCGGATAGTCCCCGACCCATGACTATGCGCTGGGACCAAATCGAACGATGCCTATCGCGTGGATTAAGGGTATTTAGGATCGGACCGATAAACTCTCAGAGATGAACCATGCAGACCTTGCATGGAAATGGGGAACACGCATGGTAAGGGGGGACCATGGGAACTGTTATTGAACATGGACGAACGGTAATTTCCGGAAAAGTCGTACTCGGCGGCCTTGGGATTTTCTCGGTGCTGGTGACCGGAATGGTTTTGACGTTTGCCACCGGTTTGGTGGAAACCTTGGGCTATGAATCCCGGGACCTCCGTGGAAATGGACTTACGAGTACTCGATCAGGCTATTCCTGGGGACTAAAAACCTTTTATTTTGCAAAAGGCCAGGACTTTTTCGCCGAATATGAAACGGCCATACACAAGGGCTCGCTCGTAGTCCACCTGTACAAAATTGGGAGTATGCCCTCTAGCGAGACACCCTACCACCGCATGATTGCTGAAAGCGGAAATGGCACGGTGAAGTTTCCCATCCAGGAAAGCGGCCTGTACCGCATTTCGTTCGACGGGACCGTGTTAGGCACGCAACGGAACGCCGGCGGCTATGACCTGTCTTATCACATTCATTGGGGTATTCGGTAAATTTAAATATCGACAACGTTTCGTACTTCCTGTTAGCGGTGCCGCTCCCCACCTCTACGACAGTTTTGCAGCCATGAGGGAAATTTCTCAATCAGTCGGACACGATTGATCTTTGAAACCTTCGCGGCATTCTTGCCGGGTATCACCAACAAAAGATTCGTGACGTGATCGACCCACTCCTCGTGGTTACCCTCCTGAACGGGAGGTCTGTGCGATCAGGTGGAATGCGTAGCATCCTGGAAATGGAACGATCATCCCTACAAAGACATCGAGTTGCCGTCTCCTTATCTCAAGGCGACCAAACGACGTCATCCTGAACACTTCACAATCTGGCCGTAGTAGCAACTTCGCACTTGACGCGCGGTGCGATACCGCTCATCCAAAGCAGCAACGGTCACGCGAGGCCCTCATTCAGTTCATGAGTTTTGAAACATTCAATATTGTCTGACAAAATTCGTCATTAGTTTCTTTGGGAATGATCAGATCCGACTGTCTCCATGGGCATCGGTTATGCAATGAACTGTCCGGCAAGTTGGCGTATTCTGGCGAGATGAGTGGACAACCCTGGAACAACAAACAAAGGGAGATGCCTAAGTCGCCGTTAGGGAGAACAGTCCTGGCAGAAGATGACTGATCGATCGTCGAGCAGGTTTGTTCGCACTGGCAGAAGACTTAAATCAGAACAAACCGGGAGCCACCGTCACCGCCGGAAAATTATGAACAATTTGTCGTTACGAAAAATCACAGGAAAACCCGATATTCAGGAGGCATGGCATGTCGACTCATGAACCGCTGACTCCAGCGATGGAGAAACCCCGGAACGGGGTACGTGGGCTGAAACATTGGCGCTATGACCTGCTAGCAGGATTGCAGGTCGCCCTCATTGGGCTCCCCCTCTCGCTTGGGATCGCCGTGGCTTCCGGCGCGCCGCCCATCACCGGTGTCATCTCGGCTATCATCGCCGGATTTATCTTCCCGTTTCTCGGGGGAGCCTATGTGACGATCAGCGGACCGGCCGCCGGTCTGGCGCCAGCACTACTAGCCGGCATGATTGTGCTCGGCCATGGAGACTTAGAGGCGGGGTATCCGCTCTTGCTGGTGGCGATTTGTCTGACCGGCGTAGTGCAGGTGCTGTTGAGTCTCTTCCGCGCCGGGAAATTCGCCCTGTACTTTCCCATCTCGGTAGTCGAAGGCATGTTGAGCGCAATCGGCATGCTGATCATCATCAAACAAATCCCGCAACTCCTGGGAGACCAGTTGCCGCCCGTCAAATCCATTCCGGCAGCCCTGCTCGCCATTCCTCACGATATCCATGAGATGAACCCGACGATCTTCCTTGTCGGAGGTCTTTCCTTGGCCCTCCTCTTTTTACTTTCCAGCAGAAAGGAACGGTGGGCCACGCTCATCCCGGCACCCCTCCTGGTCATCACGCTGGGCGGCGTAGGCAGTTGGTTCCTGCAACTCCCGCAAGAATACCTGGTCAAGGTACCTCTCGATATTTTCGAACATGGCATTCACTTTCCTCATTTTACTGAAGCCTGGCATAACCAGGATTTGTGGATGGCGTTATTAATCACGATCGTCACGCTCACCCTTATCGATGGCACGGAGTCCCTAGCCACGATCGCCGCGGTCGATAAGATCGACCCCTTTCATAGAAAATCGGATCCCAACGTGACCCTGCGGGCCATGGGTATCTCCAACATCCTCTCCAGCCTGGCCGGAGGCTTGACGATCATCCCCGGCGGAGTGAAAAGCACGACCAATATCATGGCCGGGGGACGAACTCTCTAGGCTAACTTTTACTATGCATGTTTTCTCTCACTCCTTTTGTGGTTTGGTACAACGCTCATCAATCTGATTCCACTTACAGTCCTGGCGGCGTTACTCATCTGGATCGGATGGCAACTATGCGCGCCCAGGGTTTTCCGAAAGATGTTCGAGATCGGCAAGGAACAGCTGTTGATCGCGGTGGTCACGGTCGTGGTCACCTTGTACACCTCGGACCTGTTGGAAGGAGTGGCCCTTGGGACCCTGACGAAGATCGTCGTGCTCTGTGTGGACCTGGTGAGAACCTCAGCCAAGGAGACCCCAGCCGGAGAATTTTCCCTCAAACGGTTCACCGGGCAACTGTCGGCTGCACTCGTAGAATTATTCCGCAATCCGGTCATCCGAATCGGAGACGGCCGTGGCTCTGGTGAGCGGTACGGTGTCATGACCGTTGCGACCAGTGCAATACGGGGATCCGTCGGAGAGATGAAGAACCCTTATAAAATTTACCTGTCTTCGGTCAGCTGCATGAATCTGATGAAACTCGACAAGGCGCTCAGCAAGATCGTCGTTCCTCCAACCCCTAAAGCTAACTTCATGGTTATCATGGCAGGCAAGATTATCGACCACACTTCGATGGAGTATCTGCACCATTTCCAGGACCAATGCATCGCGGCAGGCCACACCTGCTCTATCGTCGGGATGCAACACTTTCGCCCGTTTTCTGACCATGTGCTGGCTTACCGCGTGAATCCTCCACGCAGCCTCATGGCATTCGCGTAATGGCAAGTTGCTGGTGCATAGGCGTAAGCACTGAAAGGGCCCGGTATTATTGGGCCACGAAATCTCCGGGACTGTTGTGAACGGAATCGCGCGGACCCGCTGAAGAAAGAAGATCATGCGTATCCTCTCTATTCCTCATAATGTCGCGATGCAACGCCAAACGGGAACTCAACTGGTTGACCACAAAATCGTTGAATCCGAACGGTTCCAGATGGTGTCCCAATGACGAATGCCACTCCGTCACAACCGAGCACCAACGACATGATCATTCACAACATGTCCATCCAACAACCCATCGACTGTTTGGTGCATCTTACTCGCCCTCACCCCCAGAAATTCCTGAGTAATGGCTGGCACGTGCCCGCTACCTCTCACAACACCTGACCGCCCTTACCGCGTTCGGATGTATCAATATTGTCTTGGCCCCCAACACATCAACCAATATCATGAGAATCCTTCAGAAGGTCCTGCATTCTGAACTTGAAGCAACTTTTCAGCATTTTTTTCGTGCTCAAAAATCAGTTGGCAGAAATCGGCTCCCGATGGTATGACCAATCCTCCAACGCATCAGGCTTGGCCTTCATATTGAACAACTCAAGTTCCTATGAATGGTTCAATGATGTCCAAATTAGGAAATAAAATATCCTCATCTTTTCTCAAGAACCATAAATGTCACCGTACCCTGAAATCTCACGAATTCGCTCGTATGACTTTGTCGCCCTCTTTTATAGAAAAATCGATGTCAGCCATTGACGAAGGAACAAGACAGGCAACCGGTTGTGAGGGGACAAAGTTCGCGCCTCACAATGTTAAAGACAAATTCCAGCCCCCCCTCCCAACATGGTATGCTACCCAAAGAAACATTCATGATTAACCGTACTCCATTTCTCCAGACTTAAATGACCTCAGCCTACATGCTTGCGCATTGCATATTGCTCCATCTTTACTACTCACGAACGTAAACAAGAACGATGAAAAAACTGTATGTCTCCCAAAGCCTTATCGACGTCGAATCTCGCAAGGAACTGTTGGATCAAGCTCGCATACCGGCCACAATCAAAAACCAACGGTCGGCGATGCTGGGAGGGGAAGTACCCTTTGTCGAAGTCTTTCCGGAACTGTGGGTTCTGAAGGACGAGGATTTTGAACAAGCCAAGACCTTACTCGAAGATTGGGAGCGAGCTGAACCTGTCGAAACTACCGGATGGACCTGCTTGGGTTGCGGCGAAGTGCATCAAAAGGAATTCACAAGCTGCTGGAAATGCGGTCAGGAAAGAAGGTAACAGTATAAAAATTCATCATTCATGTGCATTGGAATCATGGCGGAACGCCAAAGATCTCGCCAAGCCCTGAAGCGCTCAACCCGGGCGCAGATCTTTCCCGGCTGGTTCAGGATGACACCCTCGTGAGGGCCTAACTTTGTGATCACGCATTCTCCCAATGTTTGAAGATCTACGCAATGCCCGTACAGAGGCCATTCTTGCCAAGGCCATCCATGTGAAGTGATGACATGTCTTCCACTAAGGTAATCTCCGGCGGCATTTTTCTTTTCTTCCTCTTTGTCCTGCCCCCTCTCGGCATCATCCTGTCAGGCCAGCCCCTTCCTCCCTACCTGGCCCTTTTGCCGATTCCCACACAACCGGGAAGGGCCTCTTTGTCCTGGACAATTTTCGGCATACTGGCCATTCTCATCGCTGGAACCCTCGCCCCTTTTCTTTGGCGATATGCGAGATTTCAATACTGCAGCCCACCCCAACCCTCTTCACAAATCCGCTTTCCCTGGTGGGGCTGGATGGCGGTGGGATGGACGGCTTTCGCCTGTTTATTAGCCTGGACCCGCTTCTCCTGGTTTCAAGCCTGGCAACCATACACCTTTCCGCTGCTCTGGTTCGGCTACATCGTCGTCATCAATGCCTTGCTATTTTCACGAACCGGGCAGTGCATGTTCATCAACCACCCAAAATTCCTCTTCAAACTCTTCGTCCTCAGTGCCGGTTTCTGGTGGATGTTTGAATACCTCAATCAGTTCGTACATAACTGGCATTATGTCGGGATGACGGAGGTTCATTCCGTGACCACTGTCTTTTGGATGACCCTCTCATTCTCCACAGTTTTGCCAGCCGTTTTAGGCACCTATGAATACCTGGCCTCGTTTACCCAGGTGAAGACCCCGTTTGAGAACTGGCATGTTCTCCCAATGGTAAATTCCCCACGCACCGGCTGGCTGTTGATTAGCCTGGGTTGCCTTGGGCTTCTCCTGATTGGGCGTTGGCCCACCATGTTATTTTTTCTCCTTTGGATTGCCCCCCTCCTGATTATGCTCGGAATACAAATAATCCGGAGGGACCCAACCGTCTTGACGCCTTTGGGCAAAGGGAACTGGAGTCCTGTGGCGCTTTCCGGGATGGCAGCGCTCGTCTGCGGATTGTTTTGGGAAATGTGGAACGCGTTCAGCCTGGTCCATTGGGAATATTCGATTCCCTACGTCCATGCATTCAAGATATTTGAGATGCCGCTCTTAGGCTATGCCGGCTATTTGCCGTTTGGATTAGAATGTGTCGCAGTCACCGAATTATTCTGGGGAGTGTTGCCATGGAACCTGGCATCGCCGGAGGATTCACAAAAGAACAACTCCGGCTGTTCGCCTTGAGCACCCTCTAGAAGATTCCAATTCAGCTTCACCACGTCTATGAAGATGGGAGAGAATCCGGGATGGGCATGGAGGGGAGAGCAAACGAATCGCCCACCGACAGGGCCATCCCGAAGAAACCCAGATAATGCGCAGTAAATTTCGCGCGCCGGGTTTCATCCCCTTCAAAATAAAAATGTTCGGAAATGAGAAAGGGGATCCAGGAGGTGGTGTGAATGCTGACTCGAGGATAGGCATCCGTATCAGGAGGCGACAGCAAGACGGTATAGGGGGCGGCTACGGCATCCAAGGCTTGCTGAATATGCTCTTGCCCCGGCTTCAGGACCACATAATAGGGTTGTCCCGACATCATCACCTGGGAGTACCAGAAGGCCGCATTCTCCAAACAGGCCGCTTGGCTAAAAACATTGGAGGCATACCCCAAGCCCATGGCCACAAGAATCAATAAGATTTTCCGCCACATCATACGACTCTCTGTTAAGGTTTCTTGTTCTTCCAACTGGGCATGAGCAGGAAAAATTCTAGCGGTATGTTCATAGTGATTATTTGACTCCCACTCTAAAATGGAGCCCCTTCAGTTGTAACGGTCATAGTGGGCAAAACTTGAGATGCAAGCGCTCGGAATATGTTTCTTATGGAATTTTTGGCATAATTCGTTCATCAGAGTAGCCGCCGTATTTGAATCTTGTTGAACCCGATCTCGTGAGGCAGGAAATCAACCTCCATAAAAGACGCCATCGTTCGCATCCGCTTAAAAGGAAATATTCCAATGCCTGAGATCTTTCGAACTCCAGGGGTGTACATCCAAGAAACCGGGAAGACCAGCAAAGCCATTGTTGGAGTCTCGACTTCGACAGCTGTACTTATCGGCACGTTTCCTACAGGCCCGAAATACATCGCGACCACGGTTCGCTCCCTTCAGGAGTGTGAACGAATTTTTGGAGGTCTCAGGAATAATCAACTCTCATCCCTGGTGCTCAAGCAATTTTTGGAAAATGGCGGCAAGGAGATCTGGGTTCTCTCAACGGGAGTGAAATTCTCCAGAGCAGCCAGCCTTCTTTTAAAGGGGCTTTCTCTTGTCGTCTCTCAAATCCCATCCTTCAACATGCTCTTGATTCCGGAAACCACCCTCCTCCCCGACCGGGAAGCGGCAAAGGTCTTTCAAGCAGCCGTGCCCGTCATTGAAAAACATCGAGCCGTGTATCTTTTGGATCCACCCCAACAGGATGCCCTTCGTCAAACCGTGAGAGACTTAGCCGCTTGGTTCAGAGCCCAATCCGGCATTCGACATCCCAGTCTGATTCTGTATCATCCTCGTATCCAAGTCCGTTCCCAGGTCGCCTCTCCACCAACGGTGACCATTCCAGCCAGCGGTACCATGGCTGGCCTCTTTGCCCGATTCGACGAAGCCCGCGGGGTATGGAAAGCGCCGGCTGGAACCGAAGCTACACTGCAAGGGGTGGTCGGGCTTGAACAATTACTTACCTCACAAGACATTGCTCTCCTCACCCCGGCCAACATCAATGCTCTCAAACTGATTCCCCCTTCAACTTATGTGGCTTGGGGATCACGAACCCTTTCATCTGATCCCGAATGGAAATATGTGCCGGTCCGACGGATGGCTTTGTTTTTAGAGTCCAGCATTGCACAAGGCACAACGTGGGCTGTCTTCGAACCCAATAATGAGCCGTTATGGGCACAGATTCGCCAGTCAGTCGAGGTCTTTATGCAGGCCCTTTTTCGGCAAGGAGCCTTTCAGGGCCTCA
>JAOUGQ010000186.1 GCA_029865515.1 Nitrospirota bacterium | reverse complement strand
TAAAGTCCTCTTTTTACAAGGCGGGGCTTCAACGCAATTCGCCACCATTCCTATGAATATCCTGCGTGGGAAAACTAAAGCTGATTACATTTTGACAGGTGCTTGGGGCAAAAAAGCGCTTAGCGAAGCAAAAAAATATTGCGCGGTGAATGTTGCGGCATCTTCCGAAAGCGATAATTTTACAAGTATCCCGGCGTTTAACAGTTGGGCGTTAAGTCAAGATGCGGCGTATGTGCATTACACACCAAATGAAACGATCGGTGGCGTGGAATTTCACTGGGTGCCAGAAACCGGTGCGGTGCCGTTGGTCGCTGATTTTTCATCCACGATTTTATCGCGTCCCATCGACGTCAGTCGTTTCGGGATAATTTATGCCGGTGCACAAAAAAATATTGGTCCCGCCGGTTTGACGCTGGTGATTGTACGTGATGATCTCATTGGGAGTGTGTTGCCGATTACGCCAAGCGTGTATGATTACGCCAAGCAAGCAGAAGCGGACTCCATGCTGAATACACCGCCAACCTATGCCGTCTATATTGCCGGTTTGGTATTTAAATGGTTGAAAGAGCAAGGCGGTCTTACGGCAATGGGTGAAATAAATCGACGTAAGGCTGATAAGTTGTATGCGGCTATTGATCGGTCAGATTTTTACCGTAATCCGGTTGAAAAATCTTCTCGCTCTTGGATGAACGTTCCTTTCGTATTGGCCAACCCAGATTTGGATAAAGATTTTCTCGCAGGAGCCACAGAGGCAGGGTTGACAACACTAGAAGGTCATCGGTCGGTAGGTGGAATGCGCGCCAGTATTTATAACGCGATGCCCGAAGCTGGTGTTGAGGCGTTAATTGACTTTATGGCTGATTTCGAAAAACGCAAAGCCTAAGGGATTTTTAGATAAAACGCTCTTCGAATTTCTCTATTGGGCTATGTTGATTTGCGCGTAAATTATTCCTTCAAAGTGCCGGTGGGGTTGGATTTAAATTTGGAGGGTTTAGGACGCTTTCTGCATAGGCGCTAGATAATGATTAAGGAGTGCTCAAGTTCATTTATATGAGGAATGAAATGGGTCCTCCACCATGGGAGATAGTATGAATATTTTAGTCAGTGATAGTCTTTCCCCTAAGGGGGTTGAGGTATTAGAGCGGGCGGGATTTTCCGTTACCGTGAAAACGAAGCTCACGAAAGAAGAATTACTTAAAGAGATTCCACAATATGAGGGTTTAGTTGTTCGCTCGGCCACCAAAGTCACCAAAGACGTGATTGAAGCAGGGACTCGCCTTCGCATTGTGGGGCGGGCTGGAACCGGCTTGGACAATGTTGACAGTGAGGCGGCGACCCGACGGGGCATTGTCGTCATGAATACCCCTGGCGGGAATACGATCACAACTGCTGAGCACACTATGTCGATGATCGCTTCTATGAGTCGGAAGATTCCGCAGGCTACGATGTCCATGAAGGAAGGCAAATGGGAAAAAACCCGGTTCATGGGAACGGAGCTTTATAATAAAACCCTGGGTTTGGTGGGATTAGGGCAGATTGGATCCTATGTTGCAAAATTGGCCCAAGGATGGTCCATGAATGTCATTGGGTATGATCCCTATCTGGCCGTTGAGCGGGCTAAGCAGATGGGTATTGAAGTGGTGGAGTTAGAAGAACTGTTTCATCGTTCTGATGTCATATCGGTTCATACGCCCTTGACTAATGAAACCAGAGGGATCATCAATACCGAGACGATGGGGAAAATGAAAGATGGCGTTATGATTGTGAATTGCGCCAGAGGTGGCATCATTAACGAACAAGATTTATGTGAAGCTCTGAAGTCTCAAAAAGTTGCTGCCGCTGCTTTTGATGTATTTGAAAAGGAACCAGTGGACCCCAACCATCCCCTCATGGCACTGGATAACTTTATCTGCACGCCTCATATTGGAGCCTCGACGGAAGAAGCACAAGAGAACGTGGCGATTGGAATTGCGGAGCAATTCGTCGATTATTTTAAACGAGGCATTGCCCGTGGGGCGGTGAATGTTCCGTCGGTGGCGCCTGAAGCGCTTCCACAACTTCAACCGTATCTGGTGTTGGCCGAGCGCATGGGCCGGTTCCAAGCTCAACTGTTAGATGGGGGCATCAAATCCGTCACGGTGGAGTATTTTGGAGAAGTGGCTCAACTTGCCGTGGCACCTGTGACCGTTGCTGTGTTAAAGGGGCTGCTTTCTCCTATTCTCGAGGATGTCATCAATTACGTGAATGCTCCGGTGGTGGCAAAAGAACGTGGTATTGAAGTCAAGGAAGTGAAAAGTAGTGATGCCGGAGACTTTACGAGTTTAATCCGAATCAAAGTAGAAGCGGGTTCACATACCTACTCTCTGGCGGGAACTCTGTTCCATCGTCAGGAGCCGCGCATTGTCGAAATTAATCAATTCCAGGTTGAGGTGGTGTCGGAAGGCCAAATGATTCTGATTGATAACGTGGATCGACCTGGGGTGATTGGCATGGTTGGCCAGGTCTTAGGCCAGCATGATGTAAATATTGCCAGAATGCAATGCTCCAGAGGCGAGCGGGGTGGATCTGCCCTTTTGATTATTGGTCTGGATGCCCCACTTGCCCCCGCAGTTTTAGATCTTCTCAAGAAAGAGAAAGATATTCTGTCAGTTCGCACGGTCGATCTCAGCTAGCTTGACAGTTCTTGTCTGCTCACTTCCCTGGCCGGCCGGCTTTAGTTGGTAGGTTCTCTTTCATACGTTCCATGAAATCGCTCCGTTCGCTTATCCCCATTGGTACAGCTACATTACTTCCCCACACGGCGCAAAGCGTTCGGAGGTTGGAAGACCAATTGTTGGCCCATTTGTCAACATGGGGTTATCAGGAAATTATTCTTCCTACCTTTGAATATCTCGATGTTCTGGCCGTTGGATTGGCTCCAGAGATTTTAGAGAAATGTTATAAATTTGCGGATTGGGCTTCAGGCCGTATTCTGGTCTTGCGACCAGATGCCACGGCCCAGATTGCCAGGATGGTGGCAATGGGGCTTGGAGGAGAGGCTCTGCCCTTGCGATTTTCCTATCGAACTACGGTATTTCGGTATGAACCGGAGCATCGAGGCCGGGACCGCGAGGTGTTTCAAGTGGGGTTTGAATTGCTTGGCAATGACTCACCCCAAAGTGATGCAGAGGTCGTGACTTTACTGGCTGGGCTACTGGAGCGAATTGGGTTACCCGATTGGAAAATTTCTCTGGGTCATGTAGGGTTTTTTAAAGTGTTGCTGGCCCAATCAGGATTATCTCCAAGTGGGCGTAAGCAAGCCGAAGTCGCAGCGGCTCATAAAGACCTACCTCGATTGGAGCAGATTCTAGACACTGAGCGGTTACCTCGTTCCAGGGTCAGAAATATTTTGCAGGTGCCCGAGCGGTGTGGCCGTGAAGAAGTGCTGGAATGGGGAAAACGTATTGCCGGGAAGGATTCTCAATTGCTCAAACCTTTAAACCGACTTGCCCAGGTGTATCAACAATTGGAAACAACCGGCGTGCAAGATCGCATTCTTCTGGATCTTGGGGAATTTCGAGGTTTTGACTACTATGATGGCGTGGTGTTTGATGTCTTTACCTCTTCGTTCGGTAGTGAAATAGGCGGAGGAGGCCGTTACAATCATTTGGTCGGTCGCTTTGGACGAGACCTTCCCGCTATCGGGTTGGGGTTGGATTTGGACCGCGTGTTTTCCGCCTTGGAGCGAGGAGGGCAGGTGAGTGGCAACGGGTTAAAGCCTGTATTAATCTTCACTTCTCCCCATCAAACTGAGGAATCCTTTGCCCTCGCTCAACAGTTACGGGCGGGTGGGGTTTGTGTGATTGAGGAAACGATAGAGGGATCCTCAAAATCTGCTCTTGCCTGGGTGACCACTGTCGCCCGGCGTCGAGGATTGCCGTGTGTGATCCTTTTTGAAGAAAAGAAAAGCATGCCCCAATCGGTGCTGATGTTAGAATTTACCGCTTCTTCTCAGAAAGCTCGCCAAACCCGGTTATCAATTCAAGAACTTCCCCAACGGTTACAAGCGTTTAGATATGGCAATTTCTGAAATTACAGGGGTCCGGGTTCCTCCTCAAAATTTAGAGGCGGAACAATCAGTTTTGGGAGCCATTCTCCTGGACAATGCCGCCCTGAACCGAGCGATGGAAATTTTGTCGGAAGAAGATTTTTATCGAACGGGGAACCGGATCGTGTATCGCGGAATGGTGGGATTGTCTGAACGAAACCAGCCTGTCGATCAAATTACCCTGACAGATTATTTACGAGGGACCGGCGAACTCGACCAAATTGGGGGGGCTTCATATATTGCGGAATTAGTGCAGGTGGTTCCCAGTGCTGCAAATATCCGGTATCACTGTAATATTGTTCGAGACAAGTCGTTACTTCGTGGTCTCGTTCGAACCGCTACCGATGTGGTGATGCGGGGTTATGAGGGGACGACAGGGACACAGGATCTCCTTGAATTTGCGGAACGAGAAATTTTTCGATTGGCCCAAGGGCATTTAGGAGGGACGTTTGCCCCGGTCAGCAGTATCATTAAAGACAGCGTTGAGATTGTTGATCGGCTGTATAGCCGGAAAGAGAGGATCACGGGTGTTCCTACCGGATTTACAGATCTGGATAATATGCTGGCGGGACTTCAGGCTTCCGATTTAATTATTGTGGCGGGCAGACCGAGTATGGGGAAGACCAGCTTGGCTTTAGGCATCGTCGAACATGCGGCGCTTCATTCCAATGCGGTGGTAGGTATTTTTAGTTTGGAAATGTCTCGCGCGCAGCTTGTTTTACGGATGCTGAGCTCTCAGGCTCTTTTAGACTCTCATGGTCTCCGGACCGGGCAGTTGACTAAGCATGACTGGGTGGCCTTAACCGAGGCAGCGAGTCGTCTGGAGCAGACGAAGATTTTCATTGATGATTCGGGCAATTTGACCCTTCAGCAAATGCGCGGAAAGGCTCGACGTCTGAAAGCCGAACATGGACTGGATCTCCTGGTTGTTGATTATTTGCAATTGATGGAGGGGCGAGGAGATTCCGAATCCCGTCAGCAGGAAATTTCTGATATTTCTCGTGCCTTAAAGGGATTGGCGAAAGAATTGAATATTCCCGTTATTGCCCTCTCCCAATTGAGCCGGGCGGTGGAAAATCGAAAACCCCCCATACCCGTATTGGCTGATTTGCGAGAGTCAGGCGCGATCGAGCAAGATGCGGATGTGGTAATGTTTATCTATCGTGAGGAGGTGTATGAGCCAGATACTGAACAAAAAGGCATTGCACAAATCCTTGTGAGGAAACATCGGAATGGACCTATCGGAGAAGTGGATCTGCAATTTCATGACCGGTATGCCAAATTTAATAATTTAGAGAGACGAACTGGTATAGTATAATTATCCTGTGAAGGAAGGTCATATGGACTCTTCAAGCGTGCAAACTATGCAAGTTCGGTCTGAACGGACATTTCCGATGTGGCTGGGTCGGCTGAGAACCCTTCTGTGGGGAATTCCGCTATTGGTGGTGTCCTGCGGGACGGCTCCTCAGCTTACTCTGCAAGGGCAGGAATCTTCCATAGTCCTGCGGGAAGTTTCTCACCCACAAGCCTATTATCACTTTCTTCGAGGTTCGCTCGCTGAGTTAAATAATGATGGCCCGAAGGCCTTAGAGGAATATCAAGCCGGCCTGGCTTTTGATAAAGATTCCATATTCTTGAAATTCCGCCTGGCCAAGTTGCATTTTTCTATGGCTCACATAACGGAAGCTGTGGAGTTAGCCAAGAAAATTCCTGTGGGACAGGTTTCGAATGCTGCGATGTTTTTGGATTTGGCAAAGATCTTTGCCGGTGCGGGGGACACAGAACAGGCCTTGCAGGTTTTGACGGAAGGGGAACGACAATTTCCCCAGGACGAGCGGATGTACCTTTCTCATGGCACCCTCCTGTTGAATATGAAAGAATTTCAGATGGCGGAAGCGGTGTTCCATGATTTATTGGTCCATCTTCCTGGCTCCGCCGAAGCGCATTATTATTTGGGAATTATTGCCCTGGAAGCCAAAACAAAACAGGAAGCCAAAGAGCATTTTCAGGAGGCGATTGTCCTTAATCCATCCTTTGAAAGGGCGTATCTGAAGTTAGTGGCCCTTTCAGAAGACGAGCAG
>JAOUGQ010000507.1 GCA_029865515.1 Nitrospirota bacterium | reverse complement strand
CCAGCGCGCGTATGAACACATTGAAAGCGGCATTTGAACTCTTATTCCGGCATGGGCATCGTCTTCAAGAAGCCATTAAGCTGGCTCGTAATGAGTATGGTGAAAGCACGGATGTGCTGACGTTACTCACCTTTCTTGAAAGTACCAGTCGGGGGATCTGCCAGGTTTCTTCTCGGGAGTTGGATGATGAAGAGGAGTGAGCAAGCCGTCTGTAGGGTGCGAACGCCGTGATTCATCCTGACCGGGATGAGCGGATTGGCTTGATCGCCGGAAACGGCCGGTTTCCGATTATTTTCGCGGATAATGTCCGCCGTTTAGGCTTTACGGTCTCCGCGATTGCCCATGTGGGTGAGACCCTGCCAGAACTCGAATCCCATGTTGATCGAATCCATTGGCTTAAAGTCGGGCAATTTAGCAAGGCCTTATCGGCATTGAAGGCTGACGGAATTCGTCAGGCCGTCATGTTAGGTGGGATTCACAAGACCCATGTTTTTACGGCGCTTCGACCTGACCTCCGGGCATTAGCCATCTTTAGCCGATTGAAACACTGGAAAGATGATGCGATTCTCAGGGCGGTCGCTGGAGAATTAGAGCGGGAAGGTATTCAAATTCGGGAGTCAACGTTTGGCCTTGAAGGGATTCTGGCTGAAGAGGGAAAGCTGACCTCCCGAAAACCAACGAAAAAAGAGTGGGAAGACATTCAATTCGGTTGGGATACGTTAAAAATTTTGGGGACTTTGGATATTGGGCAATGTGTGGTGGTGAAAAATCGCGTGATTGTCGCTGTTGAAGCCGTTGAAGGAACCGATGGGACGATTACTCGTGGTGGAACGTTAGGGGGAAAGGGAACGGTCGTGGTTAAGCGGACCAAACCCCATCAGGACCTTCGGTTTGATTTACCGGCTATTGGCCCAAAAACTATTCAGGCCATGGTTGCTGTCAACGCTTCCGTGCTGGCCGTTGAAGCAGGGAGAACAGTGGTCCTTGATCGAGAAGAGATGTTCGCTAACGCCCAATCAGCAGGAATCGCTATTGTTGGGATGGCTTCCCCCGGTTCCCTGAACCATTCTGCTTCTCCTAATGGCCCCCATATCTAAGGGTATGATTTCCTATCCGGGGTGGTTCGGTTTGTGTGGTCGGATTTCCTGTCTCTATTTCCGTATACAGCCAATACGCATTCTTACATGACACATTCCTTACGAGTCGGGGTGATTGGTGTTGGACATTTGGGCCGGCATCATGCCCGCATTTATACGACTCTGCCTTCCGTGTCTTTGGTCGGAGTGTGCGATACCGATGTTTCCCGCGGGCAAGAGGTGGCTGATGAATGCGGGGTGTCATTTTTTACCAATCTTGGCGAGCTTCTTTCTTTAGTGGATGCCGTGAGTGTGGCGGTTCCCACCTCAGCCCATTTTGCGGTTGTCACAGCAAGTTTACAGCACGGTTGTCATGTTCTCGTCGAAAAGCCCATTGCCAGCCATGTGTGGGAAGGAGAGCAGTTAGTTGAACTGGCCAAAGCCCGAGGGAAAATCCTTCAAGTCGGGCATATTGAACGGTTTAATCCCATTGTGGAACTCATGCGTCCATTGGTGAGCCAGCCTGGCTTTATCGAATGTCACCGGCTGAGTCCTTTTCAGCCGCGAGGAACGGATGTCGATGTGGTACGAGATTTAATGATTCATGATTTAGATCTCTTGTTATCGTTGGGATTGGGCCCGATTCTGCAAGTTGAGGCGAGAGGGTTGCCCGTATTTACCGATCTTCCGGATATTGCCAATGTACGGATTTTATTTGAAACTGGGTGTTTGGCGAATTTGACAGCGAGTCGGATCTCCACCGGGCGGCTTCGAAAAATCAGGGTCTATCAACGAGAGCGCTATATTTCGGTTGATTTTGGAGGCAAAGAGGCCGTGATTAACACTCGAAAAAGTTTGGAAGGGGGAAAATTTGAAATTGATTCGCAACATATCAAAGGCGAGGAAGGCGATGCCCTGACTCGTGAATTAGCCTGCTTTGCACAAT
>JAOUGQ010000185.1 GCA_029865515.1 Nitrospirota bacterium | reverse complement strand
CCTGCCGCAGGGCTCGGGCTTTCGCTCATGGCTGGAGTGGTCATACACCCCATGGCCAATATACTAAACGCGGCGATGAATACCGTTGAACGAAACATAGCAACCTCCTTTGTAGTGTAATGCGCAATGAACACGTTTGAGACATTGAATAGGACAGGGGGCACAATATTCAGCCTCTATGACGGAACGGCCAATGAGTTTCCCGCGCCTGCCCATCGAGAAACTTTTGATTTGTTTGTTGCCTCCTTTCCTCCATGATTGGTTCGGTTCCGAATGATCATCGAGTCGAATGTCTCACCACAGTTAAGACATCGCCAAATGGACAGAACATATAATGCTTCATTTTTATTATAGAGGTGGTCACTGATCAATAGACCCTGGCATCTCGGACAGTTCATCATAATCCTCCTTTCTGCTCATTGGATAGGGGGATGGGAAATTCGATTCATGGGCAACTTGGATAACAGCATGCCCATCAAACACGAATCGGTCAGTCCGGCATGGATGAGGCCTATCCCTACCAATGCCGGGATGATGAGAAACCACGCACTGATGCTAATACCCAATCCCACTCCCAGCACGACCAACGACCCCGCTATGGCCCGGACTTGGCCTTCCAGCGAAATCCCCTTGCGCCCTCGAACGACCGGTTTGCCGCTATTGACCCAAGCGGTGATGCCTCCTTCCAGAATCCGGCAGTTACTGACGCCATTGTTGGTGAGATAATCATAGGCGATTTTCACTCGATTTTGTGTTCGACAAATCAAGGTAATGGGTCGTTCTTGAGAGAGAACTTTCAGTTCATCCAAAAATTTATGCAAATCCGGTAACGGGATATTTCGGGCCTCGGGGATGCGCACTTCTTCAAATTCCTTTGGTGTGCGCACATCTATCAGGACAGGAGTTGCCCCCGATGAAGAGGAAACGGAAGGAGGGTGTTTCGTCATGGACTGGGATAAGGGTTGTTGATCTACCAACGTTGTATTCATGTCACTCCTCCGTTAAAAAGCACAGCTTGTCGCACATTCAGGTTGTGATTTCCTGCTTGGATGTCCCCATGTTTTTACCCAGGCCTCGTATCCACCGACTAAATCCATGGCGTTGTTCCTCCCGGATTTTTCCAGCAGTCCCATCGCGATGGAAGAACGATATCCACTTGCACAATGCACCACCACGGGTCGATCCGTGGGTATCTCTTGCATCCGCTCTGCCAGATGGGGCAGGGGAATATTGAGGCTTTGGTCAATATGTCCAGATTCCCATTCTTTGGTCGTTCGGACATCGATCACCAGTGGAGGGGTTTTGGTCGTTAACAGTTCCGCAAGTGCCTGGGCGGAAATACGATAACCCCGTTTTACCAAATCGGGCCTGGTCTTTAGAGCTTGCATTCCTGATGCCAGGTACCCAACCACCTGATCAAAGCCGATCCGGCCCAGGCGTTGTATGACTTCCTGCTCAAAACCAGGTTCTGCCACAAGGACAATGGGGAATTTTGGGCTAAGAATAGTGCCGGCCCATGTCGCAAATTTCCCCACTAGGCTAATGTTGAGGCTGCCTTTCAAATGCCCGCCGGCATAATCCACGGGATTGCGGACATCCACCACCTGTGCCCCGTGTTGTTGATGGGTAAGAAGTGCATCAAGCGAAAGAGGAATCAAACCCCGGTGCATCACCTCCGACAATGGGGCATGATCTTCGCGATTCAGTTGGGCGTCATACCTAAAGTAGGATGGAGCTTCCGGCTGGTCAGTGGTGACGAGGGAAATGAATTCCTCGGCGGTCATGGGTTGCAACGCATAATTTTCCCATCGCTGTTTTCCGAGCGTGGAAACCGTGTCGGTGCTCAAATTTTTTCCGCACATCGATCCGGCTCCATGGGCCGGGTACACCAAGGTTTCATCTGGCAGGGCCAGCAATTTATGATGGAGCGACTGGAACAACTGACCAGCCAGTTCCTCCGCCGTCACTCCCACCGACGCCATGAGATCGGGACGCCCCACATCCCCGATAAACAAGGTATCTCCGGTCAGGACGCAATGGGGGAGCTGGTCACTCTTTTCTAAGTCATACACCACCAATGAAATGCTTTCGGGGGTGTGCCCAGGTGTTTCCAGGACTTGTATGCGAACCTTTCCAAATTCCAGAACCTCTCCATCTTTGAACGGCCGGAAGGGAAATTCTGTCTGAGCCCTGGCCCCTAAGCACACTTCGGCCCCCGTTTGGTTACGAAGCTCAAGATGCCCGGCCAGAAAATCGGCGTGAAAGTGTGTGAGGAAAACATATTGAATCTTCCACCGGTGCAATCGGGCTTCCTGCAGGTATTGGTCAATGTCACGTTGGGGATCGACGATCACCGCCGTTTTTGTGCTTTCATCAGCAATCATGTATGACGCATGGGCTAAACAATTCAGATAAAACTGCTTCACAATCATGATGATTACCCTCCCCTCCTTCTTGAAAAGGAGCATTGGTCAAAATCGACTGAGTGAACCTCTCAATGTTCTTTTGAGATTCTGTCCATTAAATACATAGACATATTCTAAAGCATCGATCATGCCAAATAATTTTTATAGCGTTAATCTATTTTTTTATTCATAAAATCAATAGGTTAATGAAATATTGAAAATTAACAAATCATACCATTTGACGAAAATTCAAGGCTTGATTAACAGAATGCGTTAACTGTTAAGTTAGCGAATTAACGACTTGGTTATGACTTAGGCGTGGGTTGGAGATGCTTGATTTTCTTCCAGAGGGTGACTCGACTCACCCCGAGAAGTTTGGCCGCTTCGGTTTTGTTGCCTTTGGCCTGCTGGAGGGCTTTCACAATGCGAGCTTCCTCATCCGGGGAGAGGGAGCCCTCGGAGTTGGATGAGGGACTTTTGAGGTTTCGGGTCGTCGGAGGACGTTGAACTTCCGGAGGAAGATCCCACAGGGTAAGACAATCGCCATGGACCGTCACAAAGGCGTGTTCAATCGCATTCTTCAATTCGCGAACGTTGCCAGGCCAGCCATATTCCATCAACCGGTGGAGAGCATCCTGGGCGATGTCCCGAATTTCACGATGAAACGCGTTCGAATTTTCCGCCATGAAATGGTGAACCAGGAGGGGAACATCTTCTCGTCTTGCTCGCAAGGGCGGAAGAGTAATCTCGAAGACATGAATCCGATAATAAAAATCTTCCCGAAGCGTGCCTTCGGCCATGAGAGCTTTCAAATCCCGATTGGTGGCAGTAATAAGACGGACATCGACCTGAATACCCCGATCATCTCCAACCCGGCGTACCTCACCTTCTTGGAGGACCCTCAGTAATTTCAATTGCAGGAGAGGGCTGGTATCTCCGATTTCATCCAAAAATAAGGTCCCACCGTCGGCGGCTTGAAAAACCCCGATTTTATCGCGTATGGCACCCGTGAATGCGCCCTTCACATGACCGAAGAGTTCGCTTTCAAGCAACGTTTCAGGAATGGCTGAGCAATTGATGGCGAAAAACGGCTTGTCTTTTCGCCCACTCAGGGTGTGAATGGCTCGTGCGGCCAGTTCTTTCCCCGTACCGGATTCTCCGGTGAGCAGAACGGTGACATCACTTTGTGCGGCCAGTCTGAGGCGGCGAAAGACTTCTTGCATGGCAGGGCTTTTGCCGATGAGTTGCTGAAACGCCTCACGGGATTTCGCCTGTTCCTCCAGCACCGCAATTTTTTGATTATTCAAAATAAACGTGGTCAGATCGGTAAAGGTCCCCACGGCGCCGGCGACCTGGCCTTGTTCATCCCGGATGACCGAGACATTGCCGAAGAGATACAGCTCGCGGCCGTCTTTCCCCAAGACCTTGCATTCCTGATTGCAGATTCCCCAGGGATAGGGACTGGGATTGGCCAAAAATTCCGTAAGGATGTGGAAGCCCTTACAATTTTGCCCTTCTAGAATATGACAGGATTTCCCCAGGACATCCTGGCTGGAATACCCGGTAATGCGAGCGGCCCCGGTGCTCCAGGCGACAATGTGACCCTTGGCATCGACGGTGAACACACCATCAGCCATGACGTCTACCATGTTACTCAGGATGGCGGGATTTTTTCGGAAATCCAATTCCATCAAATGAGATCCTAAGAGGGGCTCTCTAAAACAAGATTGACCGCTTTGAGAAAACGCAAGTTAGTAAAATAACAAGGCTGGAGAAATTTCATTGAGACAATGCGTTTCTCCAGCCTTGATGGTTCGTCAGGTTGCCTGGCGCACATCATGTGTCAGGCAATGGGCCTACCCAAACACGCTCTCTAGCATCTATTGACGCGCAGCTAATAACGATTTGAAGGCTGGATCGGTATCGACTAATCCCTTCAGTGTATCGTTGTTCAACATATACGCCCAACTTTGAGGGCTAGAGCCGGGTATCTTTTCAAACCAGTCCCGGGCTTGCGTCAGCAGGTTCAGCATGGCCTGATTGTCGCGGGGTACCGTAAAAGCCAGGCTGTAGGCCATGGCATAGGCTGCGGTAAATTTGTTCAGCGGATCTTTTGTGAGCTCGAAGGCTTTTTTTGCCGTTTCATAGCCTTTGTGAATATCCGGATCGTCAAAGTGACGATTCCACGCCACCTTTCCAATTCGTGCCCATGCCAATTCCAAAAGCACCCGTGCACGAAGTTCTTCCTGGTCGGTAGGCACTTCCGTTAATAATTCCTGTGGAGAGGACAGGGCCGCCATTTGATCATTCGTCCACCGGTAAGTCGATGACAGTCGAATCCGGTTTTCGAAATTACCGGGTTCCAGGGATGCCAGCGCCTCCATCACGGGTACCATTCGATACAGATAGTCGGCGGGCATCGGCTCAGTTTTCCCACCGATTTCCATTCCCAGAGCCATATCAAACCGGTCGGTTTGGGATTTCACCGTCCAGTAGAGTTCGTTAAACCGTTGGGCCAGGCGTTCATCTCCCAATTGAACGCCGTGCAAGCGGCTCCCAAAATCCAAAAATCCTTTGTACAGATGATCCGCAAAAACTTCCAGGGTCTGCTTGTGAGTGGGAGCAAGCATCAAAATCCGGTTCAGTCTCATCACGGCTTCTAACCTGGTTGGGGCCGCTTGTGCCTGTTGAATCCCGGTTTGCATGAACTCCTGGCCATCTTGGGGGCCAAACCATTCTGTTGAGCCAGGTACATACCCACCTGGATCCACGACGAATGGAATGATCGTGCCACGAGGGCCATCGAGAATCAGATCCAGAACGGCACGATCAGTGGGAAACCCCAACCGCTTCAGATCCGAGAGCACGACCCACTTCACTGTAACGGACTTCACCACTCGCTGCGCTTTTTTATAGGGCACCACCCAATCCTCGGCTCCAGGGGCATTAGCAACAGGGGCCGTCAAGGCATTCGGGTATGAAACTTTGGTGGTCAGAAAGGCTGTGGGTGCGGCTAAGACCGAGGTTTCGTCTGCTGAAGGAAAAGAGGCATGAGGCAAGGTTCCCGATTCTAGAGCCTCAATAATAAATGGCCTGCCCGGTTCTTGAACCGCAATAGCCTGCATGACGAAAAACGACGGAGCCAATTGTTGATTGTGAGTTTCCGCAATAAAAAATCGTTGGAAATCTGAAAAATCGACCAGTTTCTCTGGTCCCGGCCAAACATTGTCCAGCGCTCGATCTTTCTGATTAATCACACGTTGATGGGCTTCCTTCCGACGCTGGTCACACCATTCATAAACGGGGCTCAACGAGTCGGGAAAGTTCCCGTTTGAGATTAACTGCTGTTGCGCCATCTTATACAGGCAAACGAAATCCCGTTGACCGGCGGCGACTCGATCGCCGCTCCCCACCGCATCGGCGTATTCACGAATGGTGGTCAACAAGTCTTCTTGACTGATGGGAGCAGGATCAGCCGCCCATGCAGGAGCCAAAGCCAATAGCACCCAGGAACAGAACGCCATACCTAACCACCGGGGCATGGACCTCCTATGCCGAAGAGGGGAAACGAAGCAATCCTCCGCTTCCGGTCGAAGGGTATTTTTCATAATTGATTGACGACGAACAATACTCATGGAACCAAACTCCTCCTTACAAACATACTGGATAAATGATTGTTTGTAGCTAAGATGAGAGGATTTCCCCTCAAAACAAGAGGGCTACTCTATCATACCCTCATTCTTGTGTACCATGATCGTACCCCGCATCACATGGCC